>NZ_JAGGPC010000037.1:0-9733 GCF_018614005.1 Streptomyces sp. ISL-99 | reverse complement strand
CGAGGCCGAGATTGCCGCCCAACGGGCGTTGCGGGAACGGATCGAGCGGCGCAAGGCCGAGAAGACCGCGCCGGTCCAGGCCGGTGCCAAGCTGAGCGGGCAGGCCGCCGATCTGCTCGCGGCCGTACGGGCCGTGGAGAGCGGCGCCAAGTCCGGTGACGCGTTCTTCGCGTCCCCCGCGCCCGCGCCGCGCCGCGTGGCGCCCGCTCCCGCGCCCACGCCCGGTGCCGGCCCGGCGGCGCCCTCGCGGGTGGCCCCGGTGGCCGGGCCCGTCGCCGCCGCGCCCGGGGCGGTGGCTTCGGTACGGGCCGTACTGGCCGAGGGCGGCGCCCCCGAGGCGCTGGCCGCGCCGGTCGTCGGCGTACTCGGGGAGCAGGCCGGGCAGGTCCTGCGCGACGACCCGTGGCAACTGCTGTCGGTACCGGGGGTGCGGCCCGAACAGGCCGACGGGTTCGCGCGCGCCCTGCTCGGCGCCGAGTGCGGGCCCGGCGACGAACGCCGCACGGCGGCGCTTGTCGGCTGGCTCCTGGAGCGGGCGGCGGTCCAGGGTCACACCGCGCTGGAGTCGGGCGCGGTGCGCAAGGCGCTGGCCGAGCACAAGGTGCCCGACCCGGACGAGGCCATTCAGCACGCTGTCGCCGAGGGCGTGGTGCTCGTCTTCCAGGACGGCGGAGCCGATGACGCCGACACCGATGACGCCGACAGCGACGAGCCGGTGGAGGTTCTGCTGGGGCTCGACCGGTACGCCCTCGCGGAGGAAAGCCTCGCCGACGGCCTGGCCCGGCTGGCCAGTACGTTCAGCAACGAGGCGGCGGAGGCAGGAAGTTGGGAGGCGGGAGGCGTCTCGCCCTCCGCCGCCGAGCTGATCCGCGCCGTCGCGTCGAACGGCCTGGTGGCCCACAGCGGCGGCGAGGCAGCCCGTGCCGAACCGGCCGCGCTGCTCGTCGTGGCACGCGGGCTCGGCCTGCGGGCGTACGCCGCCTCGCACAGCGCCGACGGCCGCCGCCGCCTCGCCGCCGCGATCGACGACGCGTCGGCCTCGGTCACCGTCGCGGGGCTGCTGGCCGGTACGGAAGGCCCCGGCCGGGACGAGGACGGCGCGCTCGCCCTCGACCTGCTGGTCGTGCTGGACGCCCCACAGCTGGGCGTGGAGACCGCCGCCGTCCTCGTGGAGTCGCTGGCGGACGGCACCAGGCTCGTCCTCAGCGGCGACCCGGGCGTGCTGTCGTCCGCCGGTGCGGGCAGGGTCTTCGCCGACCTGCTGGCCGCCCGCGCGTGCCCGCACATCGTGTCGCGTACGCCCGACCCCGGCCCCATCGGTGAGCTGGTCTCCGGCATCGGCATCGGCGAGCTGAACCAGGTCGAGGCGCCCGGCAAGGAGGTGGTGATCGTCCCCGTCCGTGACGCGGGCGAGGCCGTGCACCGTACTGTCCAGCTGGTCGCCGACTCGGTCCCGCGCGCCTTCGGGCTGTCGCCCGCGCAGATCCAGGTGATCACCCCCGGGCACGGCGGGTCCGCCGGCACCCGCGCGCTGAACGCCGCGCTCAAGCAGCGGCTCAACCCCGGCCCGGGCCGGTTCGGCGGCTTCGACCCCGGTGACCGGATCGCCCATGTTCCGGCGCCCGGCAAGACACTGCCCGGCACGGTAGTGTCGGCCGACGCCGACGGCCTGCACCTCGACTGCGAGGGCACGCCCGTCGTCGTACCGAAGGACCGGGTGGAGACGACCGTGCGGCACGCCTGGGCGCTCACCGCGCACCAGGCGACCGGGATGCGGTTGCCCGCCGTCGTGGTCGTGCTGCCCGGCGACGCCGCCCCGGCGCTGAGCCGCCCGTGGATCTACACCGCGTTCAGCCGCGCGGAGCGGCACCTGTCCGTCGTCCACGGCGTCGACCAGGCGCTGCCGCGTGCGGTGACCGAGATCCCGGACCGACCGCGCACCACGCGCCTGCGCACCCTGCTGCAGCCTCCCGCCGAGTCGCCGGCCGCGCAGGAATCCGCCTCCTAGAGGCGCGACGGCGGCCGGCGGGGAGGCCCGGTCGGACGTGGTCAGATCTGGTCGGGACCGTCGGCGTCGTCGAACTCGTCGTCGAAGACGGAGCTGACGTCGAAGCGGCACACGACCTGCTGCGGATCGGCCTGCTCGAACGGGGCGTTCAGCCACTCCCCCGGCTCGGGCAGATCTTCCGCGGCGGCGACCCACAGGGTGGAATCGCCTTCCTCCAGGCCGAACTCCTTGTGGCGGGAGGCGATTTCATCCGGTTCGTACTCTCCGAAGAGCACCCCGAGAGCGGCATGGACGCTCCCGCCGACGATCGCCACCGCATTGCCGCGCTCCTCGGCGTCGACGTCGGTGTCGACCTCGACCTCGATCACCGGGGCGTCGATGTCCGGGTCGGCATCGGCGATCCGCTGCGCCTGGGCGAGCAGCCGCTGCGGCTCCACCACCGCGTAGTCGCGGCGGATCAGGACGCTCACCGCATTGGGCTCCTCCGGCCCGGTGTAAGGCGGCAGGGAGTCGTCGGACCCCGGAATCTCGAAGGGCGTGACCTCGTCGTAGCGGTCGTAGAGCCGCTCGTCGTACGCCTCGGCGGCCGCGGCGAGCTCGTTGAACGCGTCGTAGACGGCAGGGTCGTCGTCCCCGGTGCGGCGTTCGACCGCGTCGAGGTGACGGTCGAGCGCGACTTTGACCGCCTCGGCGGCGGCGCGTACCTCGGCAGCGGTGGGCTGCGCAGCATCAGACATAGTGCAGACGCTATCCGTACCGGGGCTCTGCCCGCACAATAGATGCGATGCCGGAATACGAATTTGTCGACGTGTACGTCCCCCGTGGGGTTTCCCGCAAGGAGGCGACCCGTCTGCTGACCGACCATGCCGAGTACGGACACTGGGAGTTGGACCGACTGAGTCTGCACCGGGACGGCAGCCGCCGTGTGCGGCTGCGCAGGCGCATCATCCGACAGGTGCGCGCCACCTGGTGAAGACGGAGCGGGCCCCGCGATGGCGGGGCCCGCTCCGTTTGCGCGCCAGCCGTACCGGCTGCATTTCCTGCGTTACGCCGCGGAACGAGAACGGCGGTACAGCACCGCACCGGCCAGCAGCAGGCCCGCGCCGGCCGGGATCACCACGCCGAGCGGAGCCCCGGCGCCGGTCTGCGCGAGCACGTCGGTGCCCTTGGGCTGGGTGACGGTCTGGGTGTCGGGGCCGTTCGGGGCGCTGGGCTCGCCCGGCGCCGCCGGCTCGTCCGGCTCCGCGGGCACACCAGGCTCCGTGGGCTCCTGCGGAGTGCCCGGCTTACCCGGCTTACCCGGCTCCGTGGGCTCCGCCGGCTCACCGGGCTTGCCCGGCTTGCTCGGCTTGCCCGGCTCACCGGGCTTGCTCGGAGGCTCTTCGGGGCCCGGTCGCGGCGGGGTGCCGGTGGAGTCGTTGCCGCACTCGTTGCCCGTGGCGGCGTTGCCGAGGCCACCGACGGTGACCGTGTTCCCACAGGCGTTCACCGGTACGTGGACCGGTGCCTGGACGTGGTTGCCCGAGCCGACTCCGGGGGAATCGCTCGCGCGCCCCTCGGCCGCCGATCCGCCGCCGTGGTTCTTGCCGGGCTTCGTCGAGCCGTGCCCCCCGTTGGCGCAGCTGTTGCCCATGGCGGGGTTGAGCACGCCAACCACATTCACGGTGTTCCCGCACACATTGACGGGAACATGCACGGGAGCCTGCACGGAATTCCCGGAGAGTACGCCCGGGGAGTCCGACGCGGACCCCCGGGCCCCGGAATCGGCGTGCGCGTTGCCGCCGCTCATGGCCAGCAGACCACTCGCGGCCGCCACGGTGATCAGGCTCTTCGTCGTTACCTGACGCATTGGTACGTTCCTCTGCCTTTACCTTCGCCGAAATGCCCGCGGGACGTTGTCGCCGGCCGCGGGCCGAATTCCCAGCGGCCCCGGAGTGCATGGAGCGCACTCCGGGGCCGCCCGGGACTCAGACCCTTACGGGTGCGTGCACAACGTCACTTGTTGATGCAGGTGTTGCCGAAGGCGGGGTTCAGCAGCCCGATCACGTTGACCGTGTTGCCGCACGCGTTCACCGGCACGTGGACCGGGACCTGAACGACGTTGCCCGAAACCACACCGGGGGACCCGACAGCAGCACCCTGGGCACCGGCGTCGGCGACGGCAATGCCCGCGCCGGCGAGAACCAGACCACCCGTGGCTGCCGCAGCGGCGACGATCTTCTTGATCATTACTTTTCCTCCTTGTTGGCAACAATGCGACCCAGCCGCGGACCGCACACCTTGTAACGAAGGGAAAGCAACGGGGCTACTAGCCTATGGTCTCATTCACTCTTTTCAGTCAAATAGCACGTCCGGCCGATTAGTTGGAAAGTCGTTTCAGTACTTGTCCGGTCACCACTTGTCGGTTCAGCACTTGTCCAGGAAGCGGTCCAGCACGCGTACACCGAACTTCAGCCCGTCGACCGGAACCCGCTCGTCCACGCCGTGGAACATCCCGGCGAAGTCCAGCTCGGGCGGCAGCTTCAGCGGCGCGAACCCGAAGCAGCGGATCCCCAGGTCGTCGAAGGACTTGGCGTCGGTGCCGCCGGAGAGCATGTACGGGACGGCCCGCGCGATGGGGTCCTCGGCCCGCAGCGCCACCTGCATCGCGTCGACGAGGTCCCCGTCGAAGCTGGTCTCCAGGGCCTTGTCGCCGTGCACGTCCTCGCGCCGCACGCGCGGGCCGAGGATCCGGTCGAGATCGGCGAGGAACTCGTCCTCGTACCCGGGCAGGAAGCGCCCGTCGACATGCGCGGTCGCCTGGCCGGGAATCACGTTCACCTTGTAGCCGGCGCCGAGCATGGTCGGGGCGGCGGAGTTGCGCAGCGTGGCGCCGATCATCTTCGCGATGCCGCCGAGCTTGGCGAGCGTCGCGTCCATGTCCTCGGGGTCGAGCGGGGTGCCGAGCGCGTCGGAGAGCTCGTCCAGGAAGGACCGTACGGTCTTCGTGACCCGCACCGGCCACTTGTGGCGCCCGAGCCGCCCCACGGCCTCGCACAGCTCGGTGATCGCGTTGTCGTTGTTGGTCATCGAGCCGTGACCGGCGGTGCCGTCCACGGTGAGCCGCATCCAGTGCATGCCCTTCTGCGCCGTCTCGACGAGATACAGCCGCAGGTTCTCGTTGACGGTGAAGGAGAAGCCGCCGACCTCACCGATCGCCTCCGTGACGCCCTCGAAGAGCCCCGGGTGCTTGTCGACGAGATACCGCGCCCCGTACGTACCGCCCGCCTCCTCGTCGGCGAGGAAGGCGAGCACGACGTCGCGCGGGGGCTTGCGGCCGCTGCGCATCCGCTCCCGTACGACCGCGAGGGTCATCGCGTCCATGTCCTTCATGTCGACCGCGCCCCGGCCCCACAGGCAGCCGTCCGCGATCTCGCCCGCGAAGGGGTGGTGCGTCCAGTCCTGGGCGTTCGCCGGTACGACGTCGGTGTGCCCGTGGATCAGCAGCGCGGGCTTCGACGGGTCCTCTCCCTCGATCCTGGCCACGGTGGAGGCCCGCCCCGGGTGGGACTCGAAGATCTGCGGTTCGAGCCCCACCTCGGCGAGCTTCTCCGCGATGTACTCCGCCGCCGCCCGCTCCCCCGGCCCCGAGTGGTCTCCGTAGTTGCTGGTGTCGATCCTGATCAGGTCACGGCAGAGACCGACGACCTCGTCCTCGCCCGAGACCGGGGTGGCCCTGCCGGCCGTCTTCGACTCGCTCACGCTGCTTCCTCCCACTGGCTGTGCTGGTGGTCCCCCTCATCCTCCCGCTGCCCTGCCTGGGGGTGTGATCAGGGGGTCTGAATGTTTGCTATGGTTTTCCACGTCGGAACGGCCCAGGGCCGCGAGACAGACACCTTGTCCGGGTGGCGGAATGGCAGACGCGCTAGCTTGAGGTGCTAGTGCCCTTTATCGGGCGTGGGGGTTCAAGTCCCCCCTCGGACACCAGCGAAGAACCCCCAGTCGAACTGGGGGTTCTTCTGTTTTCAGTGCCCTCTGGTGATCCACTCCTGAAGGTGCGGAGCCTCGGCACCGATCGTGGTGCCCTCGCCGTGACCGGTACGCACCTCGGTCTCCGGCGGCAGGGTGAGCAGCCGGTCGCGGATCGAGCCGACGATCGTCGGGAAGTCCGAGAAGGAGCGCCCGGTGGCGCCGGGGCCGCCCTGGAAGAGGGTGTCGCCGGTGAAGACGGTGGCCAGCTCCGGGGCGTACAGGCAGACGGCGCCGGGCGCGTGGCCGGGGGTGTGCAGGACGGTCAGCGTGGTGCCGGCGACGGTGAGGGCCTGGCCGTCGGTGAGCTCGCCGTCGGGGGCGCGGTCCGGGTGGGTCTGCTTCCACAGGGGCAGGTCGTCGGGGTGCAGGAGGATCGGTGCGCCCGTGGCCTCGGCGAGGGCCGGGGCGGCGTCGATGTGGTCGTTGTGGGCGTGCGTGCAGACGATGGCGCGCAGCGTACGGCCGCCGAGTGCGGCGGCGATGGCTTCGGCGTCGTGGGCCGCGTCGATGACGATCGCCTCGGTGTCGTCGCCGACGATCCAGACGTTGTTATCGACGTCCCAGGTGCCGCCGTCGAGGGAGAAGGTGCCCGAGGTGACGAGGTGGTCGATACGTGCGGACCCGGATTCCGATGCGGATGTCATGCGAACTCCACCACCGAGCGCAGGACGTCGCCCTCGTGCATGCGCGCGAAGGCCTTCTCGATGTCGCCGAGGCCGATGGTCTCGGTCACGAAGGCGGCGAGGTCGATACGGCCCTGCTGGTGCAGGTCGATCAGCATCGGGAAGTCGCGGGAGGGCAGGCAGTCGCCGTACCAGGAGGACTTGAGGGCGCCGCCCCGGCCGAAGACGTCGATGAGCGGCAGGTCGAGCCGCATGTCCGGGGTGGGGACGCCGACGAGGACGACGGTGCCGGCCAGGTCGCGGGCGTAGAAGGCCTGCTTGTACGTCTCCGGGCGGCCCACCGCCTCGATGACGACGTCGGCGCCGTATCCTCCGGTGAGCTCGCGGATGGCTTCGACGGGGTCGGTGGAGCGGGAGTTGACCGTGTGGGTGGCGCCCATGGTGCGGGCGGTCTCCAGCTTCCGGTCGTCGATGTCGACGGCGATGATCTTCGCCGCACCCGCGAGCCTGGCGCCCACGACCGCTGCGTCGCCGACGCCGCCGCAGCCGATGACGGCGACCGAGTCGCCCCGGCCGACCTGGCCGGTGTTGATGGCGGCGCCGATGCCCGCCATGACGCCGCAGCCGAGCAGGCCGGCGACGGCGGGCGAGACGGACGGGTCGACCTTGGTGCACTGGCCGGCCGCGACCAGGGTCTTCTCCGCGAACGCTCCGATGCCGAGTGCCGGGGACAGTTCGGTGCCGTCGAGCAGGGTCATCTTCTGCTTCGCGTTGTGGGTGTCGAAGCAGTACTGGGGGCGACCGCGCAGGCAGGACCGGCAGCGGCCGCACACCGCGCGCCAGTTGAGGATGACGAAGTCGCCGGGGGTGACCTCGGTGACGTCCTCACCGACGGACTCGACGATGCCCGCCGCCTCGTGGCCGAGGAGGAAGGGGAAGTCGCTGTTGATGCCGCCCTGCTTGTAGTGCAGGTCGGTGTGGCAGACGCCGCACGCCTGGATCTGCACGACGGCCTCGCCGGGCCCCGGGTCGGGGACGAGGACGGTCTCGACCCGCACCGGCTCGTTCTTCCCCGGTGCGATTACCCCTCGGACCTGTTGTGTCATACGTGAACTTCCTTCCTCGCGCGACGAGTACGGGCACCGCATCCGCACCGTACTCGCTCTACAGACCGGCGTCGTAGACCTGCTGTCCGCCCACGTAGGTACGGGCCACACGGGTCGCGGCGATCTCCTCGGGCGGCGCGGCGTACGGGTCGCGGTCCAGTACCACCAGGTCGGCGAGGGCTCCGGCGCGGACGCTGCCGGTGTCGTCGAGGTGGTTCACGTGTGCGGAGCCCGCCGTGTAGGCGGCGAGGAGGGCGGCGGTGCCCGTCTCGGCGACTCCGTCCACCATGATCTTCACCGACCCGGCGCGGAACCGGCCGTGGCTCGACTCCTCGCGCCGGGCGGCTAGTTCGGGTATCTGCTCGGCGCCTCGCTCGCGGTCCCACCACAGGGCGCCGGTGACGCGTGCGGTGAGTGAGCCGTCGCGGGCGGCGGCGACGTAGGCGTCGGCGGGGTCGTCCATCGCGCCGAAGGTGCCGACGATGGCGTCCTGCCAGGCGGTGATGCCGTACGAGTGGAGCAGTCGCTGGGCGTGGAGCAGGGCGGCGAGCCGGCCGGCGGGCGTGGAGGGCGGGGTGAGGCGCGCGACCAGGTCCATGGCGCCCTCCTGGAGGAGGCCGGTGGGCTCACCGTGGGCGTCCCGCTCGATACGGCCGTCAGCCGGGTCGGGGGTGGAGCGGTCGATGCCGGCGAGGTTCAGGGCGCGGCTGTTGGCCCAGGCGCCGTGGTGGTCGCGGTTGGGGAGGTAGACGGGGCGGTCGGGGACAACGGCGTCGAGCAGGTCCTTGGTGGGGGCGCCGCCTTCGAAGGCCTCCATGGACCAGCCGCCGCCGGTGATCCACTCCGCTTCGGGGCGGGCCTCGGCGTACGCCCGTACCGCGGCCACTGTGTCGCCTGCCGTGCGGGCGGCCGTCAGGTCGCACTGGGCCAGTTCCAGGGCGGCGGCCACCGGGTGGATGTGGGGCGTCCTGGAAGCCGGGGACGAGCAGTTTCCCGGCGAGGTCGACCACTTCGGTCCCGGGGCCGATGAGATCGCGTACCTCGTCGTGGCCGACGGCGGTGATCCGCTCGCCCGTGACAGCGACGGTGGTGGCGCGGCTGCGGGCGGCGTCCAGGGTGAGGACGGGGCCGCCGGTGAAGACGAGGTCGGCGGGGGTGCGGGGCATGTGCGGCATGTGCGGTTCCCATCGGTCGGTCCGATACGAGTGGTCATCGAACTCTCCTGGATCTCCACAGGTCAACGGTGTTGTCGTAAGGTCCGCGCATGGGTGAGCGAGTGGTGGCGGAGGGGGCGCGTCGGCGCAGGCGCCCCACCAAGTGGGGCACGGTCCTGTCGGAGCAGCTGATCGTGGATACGTCGCTGAGGCTGATCAGGTAGCACGGGGCGGCGGCGCTCACGGTGCGGCGGCTCGGGGCGGCGTTGGGGGCCGACCCGAGTGCGATCTACCGGTATTTCCGGGACACCGATGATCTGCTGCTGGCGGTCGCCGACGAGCTCATCGGCCGTACCCTGCGGCGGTTCCGGCCGAGCGGGGAGTGGCGGGCCGACCTGCGCGCCCTGGGGCTGATGATGCACGCGGACTACCAGGCGCATCCGCAGGCGGCGATGCTGACCTGCGCGCGGGTGACGGGGCGGGCGCATGAGATCCAGGCGGTGGAGACGATCCTGGGCATCCTGCGCGGGGCGGGTTTCCCGGACGCCGAGGCGGTGCGGATCTACCACGTGTTCGTGGACCAGACGCTGTCGTTCGCTGCGCTGGACGCGGCGACGCTCGCGCTGCCGGCGGGTCCGCGGGAGGCGGAGGAGCGGGCCTGGCGGGAGACGTACGCGCGACTGCCGGCGGACAGCCACCCGCACATCGCCGCCACTGCGGCGGTGCTGGTGGCGGAGATGGGGCGCAGTGGGTATCCGGCGGCACTGGAGATGGTCCTGGCGGCGGCGCAGGCGCGGCTGGGGGCGGTTCTTTCCCCTACCCGCCCCTTCC
>NZ_JAGGPC010000036.1:0-77637 GCF_018614005.1 Streptomyces sp. ISL-99 | reverse complement strand
GCCCTGGGCGGCGGCCCGGGCACGGCTGTCATCCCCGCGCAGAGCACCGGCCCTGTCCCGCACCCGGCCGGCGGGCCGCTCCCCGGTGCGCCCCAGGGATACGCCGTCACACCCGGCGCTCACGCGAGCCCCGGCAGCCAGCCCGGTAGCTACGCCACCCCGGGTGCGCAACCCGGAAGCTACGCCGGTGCCGAGGTCCGCGGCGGTGGGGCCGGGGACGGTGTGGCGTATGCCGGTACGCAGGCTGCCGTTCCCGCGCCCGTCACCGTGCCGCAGGCTGTCGCGCCGCCGGGGGCCGCTCCCGGTGTCGGGGCCGGCGGCGTACCGGCGCTTTCGCCGTACCTCGCCCCGCTGAAGGCGGGGGCGACCGCGCTCGCGCTGCCGGTGCCGCGCGTGGACCCGGACGATCCCAACGCGGGGTTCCTCGCGGGCCTGCTGGCCTCCGCGCCCGCGGAGCTCATCGCCGCGCTCCAGTCCGCGCCCGCCGACTCCGTCGAGCGCCGGCTGCGCGAGCTGCGTGCCCGGCTGGAGATGGACGAACGGGCCACCGCCGCCGAGGCGTTGTACGCCCTGGAGCTCCAGCACCCCGACGACTGGCGGGTCGTCTGGTACCGGGGCATCGCCTCCCTCGCGTCGGGCGACAACGAGATCGCCGCGCTGTCGTTCGACGCGGTCTACGACGCGTTTCCCGGCGAGGCCGCGCCCAAGCTGGCCCTGGCCGTGTGCGCCGAAGTGCTCGGTCAGCTCGACAACGCCGCCGAGTACTACCGCCTCGTATGGGCTACCGACCCGAGCTACGTGAGCGCCGCCTTCGGGCTGGCCCGCGTCCAGCTCGCGGCGGGCGACAGGACCGGCGCCGTACGCACGCTGGAGTCCGTGCCCGAGGCGTCGATCCACTACACGGCGGCCCGTGTCGCCGCCGTACGCGCGCGCCTTCGCCGCCGCGCCGCGCAGGACGCGCTGATCGACGACCTGACGGCGGCGGCCGCCCAGGTGGAAGCCCTGGACAACTTCGGACTCGACGCCGTACGCCGGGAGCAGCTGTCCACCGAGGTGCTGGGCACCGCTCTGGACTGGGTACTCTCCGGTGGGCACGGGGCTCGCCCCGCGCAGACCGCGCTGCTCGGCAGCCAACTGGACGAGCGCGGCCTGCGCTTCGGTCTGGAACGCTCGTACCGGGTACTTGCCCGGCTCGCCCAGCGCGGCGAGGAGAGGATCGACCTGGTGGAACGGGCCAACCGTTTCCGCCCCCGGACCTGGGTGTGAAAGATGTCGCAGATGCGCCAGCTGCCAGCTGAGCCGACCTGTCCCGGCTGTGAAGAGCCGCTGGAGCGCGGGGACTTGTTCTGCGGGGCGTGCGGGTACGACCTGTCCGGCCTGTCGCCGGCGCCGGTGGACCACCCCACGGTGGCCATCACGGTGCCGCCCACGGCGGGCGGCGCGGAGCCCGGCGGGGGGCTCGGCGCGGAGCCCGGCACGGGGATGCCGCCCGCGGCCGTACGGTACGACGATCCGCCCCGGGCGACGCCCGCGTCCGGGATCGACGACTTCGAGCTGGCGGCGCCCGGCCTCGTACCCCCGCGGCCGGAAGCGGAACCGCAGCCCGTCGACCCCCGCTCCGTCGATCCCCGCTCCGTCGTCCCCGAGCCGACGCCCCCGTCCGGCACGGTCGCCAAGGTGTGCGTCGCGTGCCGCACCGGCCGGATCGACGAGGACGGCTACTGCGAGAACTGCGGCCACGCCCAGCCCCGCGAGCGCGACCACATGGAGCAGGAGCTGGACGCGGTCGCCGCCGTCAGCGACCGCGGGCTGCGCCACCACCGCAACGAGGACTCGTTCGCGGTCTCGGCGGCGGCCCTGCCCGACGGTTCGCCCGCCGTCGTCGCGATCGTCTGCGACGGCGTGTCGTCGGCGACCCGCCCCGACGAGGCGTCGGCGGCCGCCGCGACCGCCGCCAACGAGGCCCTGCTGGAGTCCCTGCCGCGCGGCACGCACCCGCAGCAGGCGATGCACGAGGCGATCGTCGCGGCGGCGGAGTCGGTCAACTCCCTCGCGACCGACACGGGTCACGCCATGGACCACGACCCGAACCGCCACACCAACGCGCCCGCCTGCACGCTCGTCGGCGCGATCGTGGCGAGCGGGCTGCTCGTCGTCGGCTGGGTCGGCGACAGCCGCGTCTACTGGGTGCCCGACGACCGCACCGCGCCGCCCGCCCGCCTCACCGAGGACGACTCGTGGGCGGCCCAGATGGTGGCCGCGGGCCTGATGAACGAGGCGGAGGCGTACGCCGACGAGCGCGCCCACGCGATCACGGGCTGGCTCGGCGCCGACGCGTACGAACTGGAGCCGCACACCGCGTCGTTCAAGCCGGACCGGCCGGGCGTCGTGGTGGTGTGCACCGACGGCCTGTGGAACTACGCGGAGGCGGCGCACGAGATGGCGCAGGCCGCGCCGGCCGATGCCGCCGCCCGGCCACTGCACTGCGCCCAGGTGTTGGTGGGGCACGCGCTCGACGGCGGGGGCCACGACAACGTAACAGTGGCCGTGCTGCCGTTCGCCATGCCGGAGCAAGGGGCAGGATCGGCCTACGGCACGGCGTAAGGCCCCTGCATCCCGACCACACCCGTCACTCACTCACCGCCTTGACCGCCTTCACCAGGTGCCTCGTGGAGTGAAGTGAGTGGAGTCGAGTCCGCCCGTCCCGAGGAGCCGATTGACCATGGCCAATTTCTCGAAGTCGCGTGTGCCTCAGTTCTCCGTCGACGTCTACCAGAACGAGTACCTGCCGGAGGGCGGCCGCGAGGTCAACGCGATCGTCACCGTGACGTCCACCGGGGGCGGCACGAGCGGGGCCGCCGCGCTCCTTGCCGATGCCGGGGCCTCGCCCGCGTACATACCGGGAGGACAGCTGCCGGGCGCGCCGAGCGCCGCCGTCGTGATCATGATCGACTGCTCGGGCTCGATGGAGTACCCGCCGGCCAAGATGCGCAACGCGCGCGAGGCCACGGCGGCCGCCGTCGACACCCTGCGCGACGGAGTCACCTTCGCGGTGGTCAGCGGTACGCACCAGGCCAAGGAGGTCTATCCGGGCAACGGGCGCCTCGCGACCGCGAACCAGGTGACCAGGGCGCAGGCCAAGGAGGCCCTGTACAAGCTGACCGCGGGCGGCGGCACGGCGATCAGCACCTGGCTGCGGCTGGCCGACCAGTTGCTCGCCCGGGCGGATGCCCCGATCAGGCACGGCATTGTGCTGACCGACGGACGCAACGAGCACGAGTCCCCCAAGCACCTCCAGAACGCCCTCGAAGCCTGCGCGGGCCGCTTCACCTGTGACGCACGTGGTGTCGGTACGGACTGGGACGTCAAGGAGGTCACCGGCATCGCCTCGGCGCTGCTCGGCACGGCGGACATCGTCGCCGACCCGGGCGGCCTCGCGGCGGACTTCACACAGATGATGGAGAAGGCGATGGGCAAGGAGGTCGCGGACGTGGCGCTGCGGCTGTGGACGCCCGTCGGTGTGGAGATCAAGTTCGTCAAGCAGGTCGCGCCGGCCGTCGAGGACCTGACCGGGCGGCGCACCGAGGTGGGCCCGCGTTCCGGGGACTACCCGACGGGCTCCTGGGGCGACGAGTCCCGCGACTACCACGTGTGCGTGCGGGTGCCGGAAGCCGGCATCGGCCAGGAGATGCTGGCGGCCCGCGTCTCCCTGGTCCGCCCCGATCCGGCGGGCGGTACGCCGCAGACGCTCTCCCAGGGGCTCGTACGCGCGGTGTGGACGGACGACGTGGCGGCGTCCACCTCCATCAACCCACAGGTGGCGCACTACTCGGGCCAGGCCGAACTGGCACACGTCATCCAACAGGGCCTCAATGCTCGCAAGTCGGGCGACTTCGATGGAGCGACGGCGAAACTGGGGCGCGCGGTGCAGCTGGCGGCCGCTTCCGGGAACGCGGACACCGCGAAACTCCTTTCGAAGGTGGTGGACGTCGTCGACGCGACGACCGGTACTGTGCGACTCAAAGCGAAGGTCGCGGAGGCGGACGAGATGACCCTCGAAACGCGCTCGACCAAGACGGTTCGCGTCAAGAAGTAACCAAAAAGCTGTGAGAAGTACCGATTTGCGGCCTTCGGGCCGGACGAGAGAGGGGGAAGCGCCGACATGCCGACCTGCCCGAACGGACACCAGTCGGGTTCCGACGACTGGTGCGAGGTCTGCGGCCATCGCATGGCCGGCGCCGTGCCGCCGCCTCCCCCGCCCCCTCCGCCGCCGCCCGCTCCCGGTTACGGCTACCCGCAGGGGCCTGGTCCCGGTGCTGGCCCTGGTCCCGGCGGCCCCGGTCGTGGTCCCGGTCCCGGTCCTGGTCCCGGCTCTGGTTACGGCTTCCCGCCGCCGGGACCGGACGCCACCGCCCAGGCGGAGCTCTGCCCGCAGTGCCGCACGCCGCGCGAGGCCATGGCCCCGTTCTGCGAGGAGTGCCGCTGGAACTTCCTGACGAACACGGCGACCTCCTACACTCCGGTCGCCCCGCAGACCTCCGGTCCTGGTCCCGGCGGCCCCGGCCCCGGCCCAGGCCTCAACCTGCCGCCGGGCTTCCAGGCACAGCAGGGGCCGCCGCCCCCGCAGCCCCGCGATCCGTACGAGTACCAGGCCTCGCGCCCGTCGCAGATGAACCGGCCGGCCGAGCCGCTGGCACCGGCGCCGACGCAGGCGCCGCCCGGGCAGTCGGGTCGGCAGGCCACGCCGCACGCCTTCCAGCAGCAGCCGCCCTTCCAGCAGCCGCCGGGCCCGCCACCGCCCCCGTCGTTCCAGCAGCAGGCACCGCCCGCACCGCCGCAGCACCAGCAGCCGCCGGCGCCCCCGCGGCGGGACCGCAACGGTGACGACGACTGGATGCTCCCCCCGCCGTCCCAGCAGCAACGTCCCCAGCAGCAGCCCCAGCCGCCGCAGCCACAGCAGTCACAGGCACAGCCGCCGCAGGCACAGCCGCCGCAGCAGCAATACCAGCCGCCCGCTCCGGCCGGCTGGACCGCGACCGTGGGCCCCGACCGTGAGTACTTCATGGCGATGATGCAGCGAAGCGGCCCCGACGCCGCGGGCCTCAACCTGCCCGCGTACTCGCCCGAGCAGCAGCGCCCGCTCACCGGCAACCAGGTCACGATCGGCCGCCGCCGCCAGAGCACGGGCGAAGCTCCCGACATCGACCTGTCCGTACCGCCGGAGGACCCGGGCGTATCGCACCAGCACGCGGTCCTGGTCCAGCAGCCCGACGGCTCCTGGGCGGTGGTCGACCAGAACTCGACGAACGGCACCACGGTGAACGGCGCGGAGGACCCGATCCAGCCGTACGTCCCGATCCCGCTCCGGGACGGCGACCGCGTCCACGTCGGCGCGTGGACGACGATCACGGTGCGCAGGGGTTAGCCCCCCGGACGCCCTCCGGACGCCGCGCAGCGGATCTACGCCACCTCCGCCGCCCCGCCCAGCGGCCATGCGTACGGTCCCTGCGGATCGTCCAGCCACGCCCACTCCCCGTCCTCGGCGATCGTGATACCGAAACGTTCCCGAGGCGGGCGATGCTCGCGGTGCCACAGCGTCAGCGCCTCGTGCGGGTCCAGGCTGCCCGCGGTCAGCGTGAGCATGAACCGGAACAGGTCGTTCTCCAGCGCACGGCGCGGCAGCCCGCCCATGTTCCTCGACGTGGGCTCCGCCGGGCCGCCGCGCAGCGGCACGAAGTACGCCGGGGTGTGCAGGAAGCGCCCCTCCGCGTGCGCGGCGTCCCGTACGTCCAGCGCGATCAGGCCGGTCGCCAGCGGCGCCACGATCCGCGCCCCCGGCCGGCACTGGGCGAGCCAGGCGCGCGGTACGGACGGCAGGGCGCAGGTCGCGATGATCCGGTCGAAGGGAGCGCGGGCGGGACAACCGCGCGCGCCGTCGCCGGTGACCACCGCCGGGTGGTAACCCGCCGCCTCCAGGTGCTTGCGCGCCGACTCCGTGATCTCCGGGTCCAGGTCGACCGTGGTCACCTTGTCGTCGCCCAGACGGTGCGAGAGGAGCGCCGCGTTGTAGCCGGTGCCCGCGCCGATCTCCAGTACGGCGTTCCCGTCCCGTACATCCAGCTCCTCCAGCATCCCCGCCATCAGCGACGGCTGGCTGCTGGAGGAGACCAGCTCGTTGCCGCGCATGCGCGTCGCCAGGGGCGCGTCCGAGTAGACCCCTGCCAGCCACCGCGCCCGCCGCCTCGGATCGGGGTCCTCGCCCCACAGCCGCTCGTGGCCCGCCGGGCCGGGGACGAAGTAGTACGGCACGAACAGGTGCCGCGGGACCTCGGTGAAGGCCGCGCGCCAGGCGGGGTCGTCGAGGGCCCCGGCCGCCGTCATGTCCCGTACGAGTGCCGCACGGGCCTCGGCGTACTTGTCCACGTCAGGTGCGCCCATACGCCCACTGTCGCGCGGCGCGGGCCGGGAGGCGAGTGGGTGGGCGCCGGGTGGCCGTTGGTGGCCGGTCCTAGGCCTTAGGTCGTCGGCCGGTCCGTCTGAGACGATGGACGGGTGAAAGAGATTCCGCGCGGCACGCTTCAGGAGCAGACCTTCTACGAGCAGGTCGGCGGCGAGGAGACCTTTCGGCGCCTGGTGCACCGGTTCTACCAGGGAGTCGCGGAGGACCCGCTGCTCAAGCCCATGTACCCCGAGGAAGACCTGGGCCCCGCCGAGGAGCGGCTGGCCCTCTTCCTGATGCAGTACTGGGGCGGCCCTCGTACGTACAGCGACAACCGCGGCCACCCGCGCCTGCGGATGCGGCACGCGCCGTTCACCGTCGACAAGGCCGCGCACGACGCCTGGCTCAGGCACATGCGCGTCGCCGTCGACGAGCTCGGGCTGTCCGAGGAGCACGAGGGGCAGCTGTGGAACTACCTGACGTACGCCGCCGCTTCGATGCTGAACACCGAGGGCTGACGCGGAAGGCTGACGCTGAGGGCGCCGAAGGGGTGCGCGAGGTGACGCCCGTGCTCATCGACTACGACCTGGACCTGCGCGACCGCAACGGCTCGGTGTCCTTGGTGGCCGTGGAGCCCGAGTCGTACGCCCGGCTGGCGCGCCGCACGGGCCTGGGCGCCTTCCCGGCCGAGATCCTTGAGCGACCAGGCGATCGTCCGTCGCAGGCCGGCCCCGTCCGGGCGATCGCGTCCCCGTCGGTCGCCGGGCGCCTCGGCTCGGGTACGACGCGACTGACCACCTCGGCGGGGCACTTCGAGGTGCGCGTGGCGGCCCAGCGCCCCATCACACCCGCGCTGCCCGACGAAGGCTTCCTGCTCGTCAACGCCGCCGACCTGGACCGTCCCGTACCGAACACCCTGCTGGTCACGGGCGACGGCATGGACACGGCGGCCGTATCGGCGGCGGTGCGCGACGCGGGGCAGGGTGCCGAGGTGAAGTTCCGCTCCGAGGAGCGCGCCGCGCTCGCCGACTCGCCGGTCCAGGCGGGCGCCGGTCGCCTCTACACGGCGGCCGTGGCGGCGGGCGCCGGGTACGCCGTACTGGCCGTACTGCTCTCCCTGCTCCAGACCGTCCCCGAACGCAGGGCGCTCCTCGCCCGGCTGCGCACCATGGGCCTCACCCGCGCGCAGGGCCGGCGCCTGCTCGTCCTCGAATCGCTGCCGCAGGCGCTGCTGGCGGCGTTCGGCGGGGCGGTGGCGGGCGCGGCGAAGGTGGCGGGCTGCGACCTGCTGACGATGGGCGCGAAGGAACGGCTGCGGTACCGGCGGGACGTGGTGGGCTTCGTCTGGCAGCAGACGGCACGCAACCTTCTCCCGTACCTGACGGCGGCCCAGAACGTGGCGCTGCCGATGCAGCTGCGCGGCCGTGGCCGCAGCCGCGACCGCGCGTCCCGCGCCGACGCGCTCCTCACGATGCTGGAGGTCGCCCACTGCCGCGACCGCCGCCCGCACCAGATGTCCGGCGGCGAGCAGCAGCGCACGGCGATCGCGGTGGCGCTCGCCAACAGCCCCTCGGTCCTCCTGGCCGACGAACCGACCGGCGAACTCGACTCGGCGACCGCGGAACAGATCTTCGAGGCTTTCCGTACGGCGAACGAGGAGCTGGGCACGACGATCGTGATCGTCACCCACGACCAGCAGGTGGCGAGCGAGGTCCGCCGCACGGTGGCCATCCGCGACGGCCGCACGTCGTCGGAGGTACTGCGCCGGACGGAGGTCGACGCGACGACGGGCCAGGAGTCGGTGGTGGCGAGGGAGTACGCGATGCTGGACCGAGCGGGCCGCCTGCAGCTCCCCGCGGAATACACCCAGGCGCTGGGTATGGAACACCGGGTCATGCTGCAACTGGAACAGGACCACATAGGAATCTGGCCCGACAACACCAGGGATTAACCGCGACGGCACGCCTCACCCCCGGCCTGCCGACATCCCATCACCCCAGCCCACCAATCCAGCCCGTCCGGCGTTTGAGGACGGAACCGTCCGCCGGACGCACCGGCGCACAACCCACCCGGGCAACCCGTCCGGCGTACGCACCGGCCAGGCAAGGCAAGCCGCTCCAGGGCCCCGCCGACCCCACCTACACCGGGGCCACCGAAAGCACCCCGAGCCCAGCCCGGCGTACCGCGATCGATCCGTACGGCGTGCGCAGGCGGAGCCAGCCGCCCGCAGCCAGGAGCGCGACCGCGGCCGGGTCCGCGTCGGCCCGGCGCGCGGGCCTCAGGAAGCCGAGCGACTGCGCGGCATGCACCGCCCGCAGCGGCAGCTCCGTCTCACCCAGCGTGCGTGACCAGATCTCCCGCCCGATACGGTCCCGCGCCGCCCGCGTCCGGTCCTGCGGCGCCAACGCCTCGTCCCGCGCCCGGAATTCCGCGACCGCGGCCGCGACCGCCGCGCGCATCGCGTCGGGCTCCGGCAGCCCCGGAACCTGCCGCCAGCCGCCACGCGGCGGCAGAACCCCGGCCCACGGCGGCCCCGTAACCGCACCGGGCACGGCAACCGCCCCGGTGGACTCGTCGATGCCTTCGAGAAGCTCCCCGGCAGACACGGTGACGTCAAGATCACCCGCATCGGCACCGGCACCCGCACCCGCGCCGGAACCCGCCCCCGCAAGCCGCGAGGTCCGAACAGCCAGTACGTCGAACGACGGCGGCCGCCCGAAAACGGCCACCGCCCCATCGCCCACCTGCAGACGAACCGCCGCGGCCCGGTCGTAATGGATCAGCCGCCCGAGGAACGCGGCGAGATCCGCCGCCTCCCCCGCGTCGGCAAGCACCAGCCCGCTCAGCGCCGTCATGCGGCGACAGCCCCCCGCGTCCCCTGCCGGCCGGCGCGATCGCCGGCGCCGCCGTCGTCCAGGTACTCCTGGAGGAACGACTTCTCCTCAGCCGAGATCCGCCGCGGCCGCGCCGCTTCGAGGTCGTACGGCACGACGACCGTCGAGGCCCGGACGTACACGCGCTCGGAGCCGTCGGCGTCCGTGTCCTTCACCTCGTACGCGATCGTCAGCGACGCCGCACCGATCTTCGTGACCCACGACTCGATGGTCACCGGCTCGTGCCGGTGGACCAGCGGCAGCTTGTAGTCGATCTCGTGCCGGGCCACGACAGACCCGCCGGCGAACGACGGCGAGCCGTCCCCCGGCGCCAGCCGGAACATGAAGTCGATCCGCGCTTCCTCCAGATACCGGAGGAAGACGACGTTGTTGACGTGCCCGAAGGCATCCATGTCCGACCAGCGCAGAGGGCAGCGGTAGATGTGACGCGACAAGATCAGTCAGCCTCGCGTCAGCTTCTTGTACGTCGCACGGTGCGGCCGCGTCGCGTCCACGCCGAGGCGCTCGACCTTGTTCTTCTCGTACGACTCGAAGTTGCCCTCGAACCAGTACCACTTCGAGTCACCCTCGTACGCGAGGATGTGCGTCGCGACCCGGTCCAGGAACCAGCGGTCGTGGGAGATGACCACGGCCGCACCCGGGAACTCGAGCAGCGCGTTCTCCAGCGACGACAGGGTCTCGACGTCCAGGTCGTTCGTCGGCTCGTCGAGGAGCAGCAGGTTGCCGCCCTCCTTGAGCGTCAGCGCCAGGTTGAGGCGGTTGCGCTCACCACCGGACAGGACACCGGCCGGCTTCTGCTGGTCCGGCCCCTTGAAACCGAACGCGGAGACGTACGCCCGCGAAGGCATCTCGACCTGGCCCACGTTGATGTAGTCCAGCTCGTCCGACACGACCGCCCAGAGCGACTTCTTCGGGTCGATGTTGGAGCGGTTCTGGTCGACGTACGAGATCTTGACGGTCTCGCCGACACGGATCGAGCCGGAGTCCGGGGTCTCCAGACCCTGGATCATCTTGAACAGCGTGGTCTTACCGGCACCGTTCGGGCCGATGATGCCCACGATGCCGTTACGCGGCAGCGTGAAGGACAGGTCGTCGATCAGGACCTTGTCCCCGAAGGCCTTCGACAGCTTCTCGACCTCGACGACGATCGAGCCCAGACGCGGGCCCGGCGGGATCTGGATCTCCTCGAAGTCCAGCTTCCGCATCTTGTCCGCCTCGGCGGCCATCTCCTCGTACCGGGCGAGACGCGCCTTCGACTTGGTCTGGCGGCCCTTGGCGTTGGAGCGGACCCACTCCAGCTCTTCCTTGAGCCGCTTCTGACGCTTCTCGTCCTTGCGGCCCTCGACCTTGAGGCGGGCCTGCTTCTTCTCCAGGTACGTCGAGTAGTTGCCCTCGTAGGCGATCGCGCGGCCGCGGTCGAGCTCGAGGATCCACTCGGCGACGTTGTTCAGGAAGTACCGGTCGTGGGTGACGGCGATGACACAACCCGCGTACTTCGAGAGGTGCTGCTCCAGCCAGTTCACCGACTCGGCGTCGAGGTGGTTGGTGGGCTCGTCGAGGAGCAGCAGGTCGGGCGCCTCGATCAGCAGCTTGCAGAGCGCGACACGGCGCTTCTCGCCACCGGAGAGGTTCGTGACGGGCCAGTCGCCGGGCGGGCAGCCCAGCGCGTCCATGGCCTGCTCCAGCTGGGCGTCGAGGTCCCAGGCGTTGGCGTGGTCCAGGTCCTCCTGGAGCTTGCCCATCTCGTCCAGCAGCGCGTCGGAGTAGTCGGTCGCCATGAGCTCGGCGACCTCGTTGAAGCGCTTGAGCTTGACCATGATCTCGGCCGCTCCGTCCTGGACGTTCTCCAGAACGGTCTTGGACTCGTCGAGCTTCGGCTCCTGCATGAGGATGCCGACGCTGAAGCCGGGCGAGAGGTACGCCTCACCGTTGGACGGCTGCTCAAGGCCCGCCATGATCTTCAGAACGGTGGACTTACCGGCACCGTTCGGGCCGACCACACCGATCTTCGCGCCGGGCAGGAAGTTCAGGGTGACGTCATCAAGAATCACCTTGTCGCCGTGCGCCTTGCGCGTCTTGCGCATGGTGTAGATGAACTCAGCCAAGAGAAACCGTCCGGCAATCGATGTGTGGGCAGATACACCCCATCTTGCCTGACGTCCACCCCGGGACGGAAACGGGTATGGCAACGGCCCCGGTGCGCCAGGGCGTGCCGGGGCCGCGGTGATGGCTCACTCACCGAGCGTCGCGTGTTCTCACTCTTCGCCGGGGGCGGAGTCCTTCTTGCGGACGAAGAAGACCGCGGCGATGCCGAGGACGAGGAAGACGACCGCGATGCCGAGGATCATGGGAGTGGCGTTGGAGCTGCCGGTCTCGGCGAGGTCGAGGCCGTCGCCGGCGGTGGGGGCGTTACCGGCCGTGGCGGGGCTGGGCTGGTTCTGGGGCTGGTCCATGGTGCCGGTCCCGGCACCTGCGGCCGAGCCGGCGCCCGCGGCGGTGGCGCCCGACGTCTTGCAGTCGAGGACGCCCTTGAAGTTCTTCTTCAGGCCGCCGGGGCCCTCGATCGTGAAGTCGTACGCCTGGTCCTCCTGGACCGGGACGGTGACCGTCCGGGACTGACCGGCCGCGACGGTGTGCTTGAAGTCCATGAGCTCGAAGCTGAACGGCTCGTCGCCCTTGTTGACGGCGGTGATGTCCACGCCGCCCTTTGCGCAGTTCTTCCTGGCGGAGAGCGCCGGGATGGCGCCCTTCTTCGCCCACGTGGCGGTGGCTGCGGCGGAGACGGTGGACTCGCTGGAGCCGGCCAGGATCTGGGTCTGGCTCTGGGTGACGCCGGCGAAGGCGCGGCCGACCGGTACCGGCGTGGTGGCCTGCACGGTCAGCGAGGACGAGCCGTCGTCGGCCGCGTCGGTGGGTACGTCGAAGTACAGCTCGCTGCCGTTGGTGGCGGCCGTGACGGGCTTGCCGTCCTTGCCGACGACCTTGACGCCGCTGGCGGCGGCATCGGCGGGCGGGACCACGGTGACGTGGCCCGCGTCGGTGCGGACGGTGACGGGACCGAGCTTCTCGCCGGCCTTGCCGGACACCGCGTTCGGCTCCAGGGTCAGGGACGCCCTGGGCTCGGCGGCGCCGCGCGCGTTCTTCTCCAGGAAGTCGGCGAGCTTCTCCGCCTTCGGGTCGAGCGCGTCGACCTTGACGTGGTCGGAGTACCGCCAGATCGCGACCTGTGTGCCCGCCGCCGCCGTCTGCTCGGTGAGCGAGTCGACCCCGGCCCGCTCGGCCAGCGCGCTCAGGTCGTCGACCTGCGGGTACGAGTGGTCCAGGATCCAGCGGATCTTGCCGGCGTCACGGTTCGCACCGAGCGACGTCTCGTCCCAGGAGGTCTCCAGGTACTTCGCCTGCTCCTGCGTCGGGCGGTGGACGTCGATGCAGTACGTCTTGAGGGTGCCGCCGCCGTCGACGGTCATCTCGAACAGGCCTGCGGGGATCTGCTGGTCACCGCCGTCCGTGTGGAGGACGGCCTTGTCGTAAGTCTTCAGCCCGTCGAGCGTGGCCACAGCGCCGCCCTGGTGCTGCGGCGTCTCCTCCGCGGCGGCGGGCCCGGCGGCCGCCAGCGCCCCTGCGGCGAGGAGCCCCGAAGCCACGGCCGCGGCGGCGAGACGGGTGGAGCCCCGCCGACGTACAGACAACGAAGAGAACGCAGAGAGCGCAGAAAACACAGAATTCCCCTTCGGGCGAGGCCCTTTCGCGTGGTGCGACTGTGGGGGGAGTGCCTCGCCGGCAGACTCAAGTGCCCCGTGAGTATCCAGACAGAGATCCTAGAGACGCGCGGAACGACAGCCCTCTGTCATACCGTCAGATAGCCATTCCGAATCGGAATCGTTATCGCTCATCGTCTCTCGCAGCCGGCGCTGTCGATAAATCACCGTACGAATCAGCCGAGTTGTGCCCTTCCGTCACCGAACGCCGCGCCAGGGCCGGGTCCCCTTTCACCACCCGCCTGAAGGCCGAAGTACCGCGCGTCATGTCGTGCCCGACCGCCAGCGCGTCGATGTCCGCGGAGAATCTGCGCTGCCCGTCCTTCTCCTCGTCGCGAATTCGCAACCGTCCGTGTACGACGAGTGGTTCGCCGATGGATACCGAGCCCGCCAGGTTCGTCGCCAGGGACCGCCGCGCCCACACCGTGTAGAAGCTGGACTGCCCGTCCGCCCAGCTCTCCTTCTGGCGGTCCCAGTACCGCGCCGTCACCGCGAACCGGAAGCGCGCCACACCGCCCGCCGCCGAATCCCGGTAGTCCACGCCTGTCGCGGCATTGCCCACCAGCGTCACCCAGGTGTCACTCATCCCGGCTCCCCCTCCGCTCTCGCCACTCTCGCCACTCACGCCACCGCCCTTGCGCGGCTGACTGGTCCCATGCTGGACCGGACGCGGCGAGCCCGCCGGAGCCTGTGGGTTACCGGCCGGTTGTGGACAAGCCCGTCACCGCCACGTACTGCTCCCGCACCTCCCAGTACCGCATCAGCTCCGCCGACACCGGGTCCAGTACGCGCGCCCGGCCGCACCCGGCCGCCGCCTCCCGCAGCCGCCGCTCGGCGTCCTGCCCGTACCGCCGCGCCGGTCCCCTGGCCGCCACCGAGCACGCCCACTCCACCAGCGGGCCGCCGACGATGCCGGCGAGCATCACCAGTACGGGCGGCAGCAGCTGCGGCTGAAGTACGCCCACGATCTGGCCCACCAGCCACAGCCCGCCGAAGATCTGAAGCAGCGTCATCGAGGCCTGGGTCAGCACCGCCGCCGGCCACCACGCGGGCTTCGGCGGCCTACCGCGGGGCAATCCGGCCCGTACCGCCAGTACGTCCAGCTCCTCCGGCAGCCCGGCCGCGCCCCGCACCGCGGACTCGCGAACCGCCTGCGCCCAGGGGGCGGGCAGCCCGGCGGCGGCAGCGTCCGCGACCGTACGCACGGCCTGCTCCACGCGCTGCCGGGCGGTGATCTCCTCCTCCTCCCCCTCCGCCGGGGTCTGCCCGGAAATCGGGTCGATCCCGGCCCCCAGGGCGCGGTGCGCCTCGTACCAGCGCCACAGCCTCAGCCATGGCGTCCCGCACGACTTCCCCGCGTTCCTGCGCCACTCCCGCTCCGCCGCCTGGCCCACGGCCGCCGCGCCCACCGCCTCCGCCAGCCGGTCGGTGAACTCGGCCCGGGCCCGCTCGCCGAGCTCCGGCGGCCGCCTCCCGTCGGCGACGTAGACGGGGCGCAGCCGGGCCGCCGCGGCGTCCACGTCGGCGGACAGCCGACGCGCGGCGGCTCCGCGCTCCTGCACGAACTGCCCGAGCATCTCCCGGAGTTCCGCGACGCCCTCCCCCGTCAGCGCCGAGAGGGCCAGGACCGTGGCGCCCGGTTCGCCGTGTTCGCCGAGCGCCATGCCGTCCTCGTCGAGCAGCCTGCGCAGATCGTCGAGGACCAGGTCGGCGGCGTCGCCCGGCAGCCGGTCCACCTGGTTGAGCACCACGAAGGTGACCTCCGCGTGCCCGGCGAGCGGCCGCAGATAGCGCTCGTGCAGCACGGCGTCGGCGTACTTTTCGGGGTCGACGACCCAGATCACCGCGTCGACGAGCGTGAGCACCCGGTCCACCTGGTCCCGGTGGGCGGTGGCGGCCGAGTCGTGGTCGGGCAGGTCGACGAGTACGAGCCCGTTCAGCGCCTCGTCGCGAAACCCGAGCGGCGCCGGCCTGCGGCGCAGCCGCCCGGGGATGCCGAGCCGGTCCAGCAGCCCGGCGGCGCCGTCCGTCCAGCTGCAGGCGATCGGCGCGGACGTGCTCGGCCTGCGCAGCCCCGTGTCGGAGATCTGGACGCCCGCGAGTGCGTTGAAGAGCGTCGATTTGCCGCTGCCGGTGGCGCCGGCGACGGCGACGACGGTGTGGCGGGCGGAGAGCCGCTGGCGGGCGGCGGCCTCGTCGAGTACGCGGCCGGCCTCGGCGAGGGTGGTTCCGTCGAGGCGCGTACGGGAGAGGCCGACCAGCTCACGCAGCGCGTCGAGGCGTCCGCGCAGCCGTCCGCCGTAGGCGCCGCCGGGCAGCAGGCCGTCGTAGTCGTCGTAGTCGTCGTCGGATCCCTGGGGCCGGTCGGACGGCGGTGGGTCGGGCATCGGCCGGTCGGGCAGCGGCCGCGTGGGGCGCAATGCCCGTACGGCCTGCTGCTCGCCCCGCGCCGCGGCCCGCTCGGCGGCGCGCCGGGCGATCAGCCCGTCGTCCCACCGCCCCTCAGCCGGACCGTCCGCCCGCTCCCCATCCACACCATCCACACCATCGGTGTCGTCAGTCACAGCAGTCACGTTTGCGGTCACTTCTCCTTCTGCAGCACGGAGAGCGCGGCGATCAGCGCGGCCTGCGGCTCCGGGGTCACTTCGAGGGCGTCGAGCGGCGCGAGCCGCCGGTCCCTCTCGGCATTGAGTACGCGGTCGATGTACGTCGTGAGCAGCTCCCCGCCCTTGTCGCGCAGCCGGGTCGCGGCGATGGCGCCGATCCGCTCGGCGAGCCGTTCCCCGGCGGTGCGCGCACGGCGGCCGCCCAGCAACACGGCGGCGAGCAGGGCGGCGACGGTCTCGGCGTCGGGCGCGGGCGGCCGCTCAAGGTCCCGTACCTCCTCCTCGGCGAGCTCTTCGAGCACCCGGCGCCAGCGCCGCGCCGCCATCGCGATCCGCTCGCCCGCCTCCCGGTCGGGGATGCCGAACGCCACCGCGCCCGCGGCGGGCTCCCGCCGCCATGCCTCGTGGACGCGTTCGTCGGCGGCGGCGACGGCGCACTGCAGCAGCGCGGTCAGGCTCGCGACTAGCGAGTCGAGAAGCTCACCCGCCGAACTGTCCAGCGGATAGCCGCGCCAGCGCGTGAGCGCGTCCCCGGACAGGACCGCGCCGCGCCGGAGCCTGCGGCGTACCCGCGTGCCCTCCCTCTCGTACGCCTCCTCGACGTCCGCGCTCAGCCGTACGGAGGCGGCGTACTGCGCGGCGACGGCCCCGGCGAGCTCGGGCATCCGGGCGTTGAGCGACTCGATGACGCCGGTCGCGGTACGGGCGACGGTCTGCTGGCGGGCCGCCGGGTCGTGCACCCGGTGCGCCAGCCAGGCCCGCAGCGGCTCGACGGCGGTGGAGGGCAGGAGTCCGGTTCCGCCCCCCGCGGATTCGGGCAGCTCGGGGATGGTGAACCGGGGTACGTCGCCGAGCCCGGCCTTGGTGAGCAGCGCGGCGTACTGCTGCGACACCTCGCCGATCACCTGGTGGGGCACCCGGTCGAGGACGGTGACGAGGGTGGCGTCGTACTCCTTCGCGGTACGCAGCAGGTGCCACGGCACGGCGTCGGCGTACCGGGAAGCGGTCGTGACCATCACCCAGACGTCGGCGGCGCAGAGGAGCTCGGCGGCGAGCACACGGTTCCCGGTGACGAGCGAGTCGATGTCGGGAGCGTCGAGGAGCGCGAGCCCGCGCGGCAGCGTCCCGACGGTCTCGACCCGCAGCGTGTCGCCGCCGTCGGCGCCCTTGCCCGCCTCCAGCGGCACTTCCGCACCCTCTTCCTCCCCGTCCTGCCGTGGCAGCCATACGCGGGTGAGCTGCGGCAGTACGCGGAGGTTCGCGAACCAGTGGTGATCGTCCGGGTGGCACACGAGCACGGGCGTCCGCGTGGTGGGCCGCAGTACACCGGCCTCGCTCACCCTCCGGCCGACCAGGGAGTTGACGAGGGTGGACTTGCCGGCTCCGGTCGACCCGCCGATGACGGCGAGCAGCGGCGCTTCGGGCTGTTTCAGCCGGGGCAGCAGATAGTCGTCGAGCTGCGCCAGCAACTCGACCCGGGTCTGCCGGGCGCGTGGAGCCCCCGGTAGGGGGAGCGGGAGGCGCACGGCGGCGACACGGTCGCGCAGGGCGGAGAGTGCGTCGATCAGCTGAGGCCGTGCGTCCAAGGTCACCACATGCGAAGAATGCCCAATTTTGAAGCCTTTTAGAAGCTTAAAGGCACCTCTGCGCGCCGATTGGCGGTGAGGGACAGACAGTACGAGTGGGGCGCAGGCATAACGAGTGCACAACACCCGGGGCGCGAGACGCCAAAAGCGATGCGCGATTCGCACTCGCCTGCGATTATCAGGTTCGCTTCACCGAACCTCCACATCGTGCCACGCAGGTGAAGCAACCGGCCCAAGGCCCTCGGAGCCCTATCCTTGTCCCCGGCAAGGCCCAGGACTCTCACAGCCCGGGGCTCCAGGCCACCGAGGCCATGATCCGGCCCCCGTAGCTCAGTGGATAGAGCAGGCGCCTTCTAAGCGCTTGGCCGCAGGTTCGAGTCCTGCCGGGGGCGCACTCACAGCCTGACCAGCGAAAACGCGGGTCAGGCTCTTTCATGTCCGGATGCACATCGCTGTGAGGGCAAGCGCCTTGACTGTCCACGATCGTGGATACATACCCCGACATCGGGGTTGCAGTTCGAGCTGACAGATGCCTGGCTACCGCTCCTCGTCCAGCACCTGGGCAGCCGCACGTGGGTCCATGAGATTGGACCACGCCTGTTCGGCCGGGAGCAGGTCCCGCTCGGGCAGGGCGTACTCCGGATACCAGCCCTCAGCCTCGCAGCCGGGGACATTGCGCAGGATCAGCACGGTCAGGTTCGGCGGTACGGAGCCGGTGATCCGGACGGCGAGGTAGGTCTCGTGGCCGTGGTCCGCACGCACCTGGAGGCCGAGGGTGAAGGTGTCGAACTCGCGTGTGTGCTCACGGCCGTCGCGCAGCGTGGCGTGCGCCAGGTCCAGCAGAGTCGCCCGCAGGCGGCGCACGAAGTGGACACCGGCCTCGGCGCGGTACCGGACGTGGTCCTCGCGTGCGGGCAGGAGGTGAGCGGTGTGCGTCGCGGTCTTCAGCCCGTCGGAATGTTCCGCGTTGCAGCGAGCCCGGGCGGCGCGGCCGTCGGCCTCCAGGGCTGCATAGAAGTCACCGCCCGAGCCGTCCTCGCGCCGACCCGCCGCGACCAGCCACGACAGGTCGGGTCCAGCCATACCGCGCCGCGCCACCGCTGCACCTTGACCTTGAACAGCACCTGGTCGTCCACGGACCGAATGCGTTCGTGCTTGCCGTCCTCGTCCGCGAACTGCTCGGACGCCTTGGCCAGGACCGGGTGGTCGATCTCGTCCAGCGGCGCCGTGACCGGCGGCACCGCGAGGCTCAGATCCTCGCGCAGGCAGCGCAGCGTCGGGCGTGCCGGGCGCAGCGGGCCGGATCCGCTCATTCCTCGATTCCCCCGACCGCGTCGATCTCCTCCGCGGTCAGCCCGGTCAGCGGCATCACATCCGATTTCAACGACCCATCCAGCACACTGAGCGCCTCCACCATCCCGGACCGCAGATCCTCACGGCGCTGCTCCAGATACACCCGGACCGCCTCGGCCACCAGGTCCTTCTTCGTCAGCCCCAGGAAATGAGCGCCCTGGCTGATCAATTTGTCCGTCGCCGGGTCCACCTTCAGCGGGGACTGGCGCACCGACTTCGCCGCCGTCGTCATCGTCAACACCTCCGCCGCCATAGTACCTAAATACCTCACGGTGTAGGGGATTCCGGCGCCACCGCTGTCGATCACCCTGACTCCGGCCGACGGCACGCGCCTTCGGTAGATGCGACGACCCGAAGAAGGCTCGGCGGCGTGCGCGGTCGCGCTCGGCGAGCTGGCTGGCCCGGCCCGCCCATCGCGGGGAGCTGGAGGTGCCGATCGCCAGCACCTACCCGCTGGAGCAGGTGCGGACGAGTTCCGCAAGCTGGAACGACAGCACACCCACGGCAAAACTCGTGCTCCGACCGTAGCTCCAGCTACCCGCGACGCCCCTCGATCAGGCACCCCGGAACACCCCCTTGGCCGTCACAGACTCTCCCTCATGTGGCCGCCAGCGGTGCTCACAGTCGCCATTGGCACCCACGGGGGACGACACTGGCCAAAGCGTCCCGGAATCGACAGCAAGCGCCTTGACGATTTTCGTTCGTGGGCGACCTGCGAACACGCAGGTGAGCACATCGCTTAGGTCCACACACCTTCTAACCTCGATCTTTCGTGACGGTCCGTCGGTTCATCCGACGGGCCGTTTCGGTCGGGTGGGCTGGTGGTAGGCAGGCTGGCGGCCCGGCTGTCGCGTCGGGTGGGCGCCGGGTTCCACGGCTCCGGATGAGGTGGGACTGGTCGGTGGGATGGGACGTTGCCACTGGTCAGCCGGGGTTCGGCAGAGCTTGCAGTCGCTCGAATGCGGCGGTGATCACGTCGGTCCAGGGCCAGTGGCGGGCGAGGCGGAGGTAACGGCGGCGACCAGTGGTGACGAGCTGGGCGGCGGCGGAGAACAGCCGCAGTCGCAGGCGTTTGGGTTCCCACCTGCGTGCGTCGCCGGTCAGGGCGAGCATCGGCATCCAGGCCAGCAGGTCGAGGGCGAGCAGGACGATCTCCAGCCAGACCCGGTTCTGCGCGGCGTCGTGGAGGGGGAGGTTGCGCAGGCCGGTGTCGCGGGCGGCGCGGATGCGGTCCTCGGCCCGGGCCCGCCGGCGGTGCCGCAGCTCCAACTGGGCGATCGGGGTGCCGGTGCTGTTGGTGGCGAAGCAGGTCAGCCGCATCCCGTCCGCGTTGGTGAAGCGCAACTGCGCGCCCGGGTGGGGGCGTTCCTTGCGGACGATCAGCCGCATCCCCTTGGGCCAGCCGCCCAGGACGTCCCCGGCGAGTTCGGCGACCCAGGCGCCGTCGCGGACCTGGCCACCGGGCTCGACCGCCGGCGTCCAGGCCGAAGCCGGCACCAGCATCGCGGCCTGATGGATCGCGTCGGTGGTGGTCATTCCCACCGAGTAGGACAGCCACCGCCCGCGCGCAGAGAGCCAGTTCACGAACGCGTGGGTGCCGCCGCCTGAGCCCGTGCGGACGAGCGTGCGCCGTCCGCATCGGTACTTCTTCGGCAGCTGGGCCAGTGCCAGGCGGGCGGCCTCGATGTGGTCGGCGGCGGTGTTGCTGCCCGCATTCCCCGGTCTCAGCAGGCCTGCCACCGGCTCCCCGGCCCCGGCCGGGCCGTGGTCGACGAACGCCATGAGCGGGTGATGGCCGTAGGTCTCCTTCCAGGTCGCGGCTGCGGCTTCCTTGTCGGAGTGCGCGATGACGAGCACACCGTCGATGTCCACGATCACCTGGCCGTCCGCGTCCGGGGCCGTCTGCCCGGCCAGCTGCCACACGCGCTCGCGGACATCGGCTCGTGCCTGGCGGACGGCCGCGAGCGCACGGGGACCGGCTGCGGCCACAGTGTCGATTAGCCGCGAGACGGTCGGATCGGACGCGACCGGCCCGAACACGCCGGGCTCGGCCCGCAGCGTCGCGACGTCGGCCAGGCAGTCACCGCCCAGCGCCACGGCCAGCGCGACATCCAGCAGAATCTTGCCGGGGTCGTGCACTGCTCTGGGCTTGCGCCACGGTGTGAGCGCCCGCGATAGCGCGTCGGTCAAGCCCGTTCGGCGAGCCGTCTCCACCAGCAGGGCACCGCCGGCCTGCGAGACCATCCCGCTGCCGCCACCCGATATCCGCACGCGCGGGTATGACCCGATACGATTGCCCACCCGGAGAGTGCCTCTTTCGCTGGTACGGACAGGACCCTAGACAAGCCCTATCTTCCCAGCTCAGGCGCGCTCTCCGGCGATCTGACCGAGTGTTGGACACGAGCTCGCACGTGTCACAGGACCCAGGATCTGGGTAGTTCCAGCGGAGGGTCGCCGACGATCGTCAGCGGCCGGCGGGAGTACCACTTTGCATCGCCCGACTGGCCGTGCAGCGGCACGGTAGCCAGCTCGAAGCGGGCGTCCAACGCGTCGAGTTCTGCCTGCCGCTCGGCCCGAATCCTGTCGGTGAACTCAGGCCATGCCTCTGCCAGCCAGGCACGGCAGCGAAGCATCTGCGTGTACTCCCAGACAACTTCGGCGTCGAACCCCTCCTCGATGTCCTGTACCAACGCCTCCCACGCCTCCATCATGGCGTTGAGCGTCACCATCCCGTACCGCGCCGCCAACCGCCGGCTTGCCCGATGCACCGACTCGTAGTCATCCGAGCTGAGCGCCTCCATGTCCATGGAAACAGCCTGCCAGCTGCTGCACCCGGCGCGGGAATAGTCACCCCACAGGTGCACACACCGGCACTCCAACTGGCACCTGGGCAGAGGCAGAACTTCCCAGCTCACGGGCAATGACAGGGACTTGCGACAAGCCAGGCAGACAACCGTCATGAAAGCCCGAGGCTAAGCGCTTGGCCGCAGGTTCGAGTCCTGCCGGGGGCGCTCTTCGCAGGCCAGAGGCGCGATCCACCCTCCGTAAGATCATTTACGGAGGGTCCATCCCTTGGCCCCGCATCGCGATCACCGCGGCTGCCACGCCCGTACGAGGCCCCCCGGGCCACCGGCTCGCGGGCGCATGACCTGAGCGCAGCACATCGGCCACCCCGGGTCACCTGCCACCCCGGGGCGACAAGATCATCCCGCACGCGTCCCACCGAAACGCGGGTCGGGAGCATCTTACGAAATTCCTATTCACGCCACCGCATACCCCTCAACGGGTGTTAATAATCCGGCAAGGGAGTGAATCCCCCCCTCCCGCCGCGACCCGTCCACAAGCAATGCGTTAGCTATTCACCGGCGCCTGAACGGCGCCGGACTTCCTCCTTTTCATGAAAGGCTAATCGCATGAACGCCAAGAAGGTGCTCGCCGGCTCCCTGCTCACGCTTGCCGCCACCGGCTTCGCCGCCTCCCCGGCGATGGCCTACGAGGACCCGAACAATCAGGGTGGGCACGGGAAGGGCAAGGGCCCGTCGTTCTCGCAGAACATCCAGATCATCGACGATGTCTGCCCGACCATCCAGGACATCGACGTCATCACCATCCTCGAGGTGCTCGACGAGGCCCGCGTCAACCAGTGCCACGACATGAAGAAGTCCGCCATCGTCGACAACTCCGACGCCCCGGCGGCGGCCGTCCTCGGCGCCGTCCGCTAAGGCGCTCAATCACCTGAATAGCAGCACCTCCTCCCTGTTCACCGGGAGAGACGCCGGGCCTCGTGGACGCCTTCCACGAGGCCCGGCGTTCTTCATGTCTCGGTTCGCGTCTCGCGAGATGAGCGAGACGCGGCGGGAGAGGGAATTTGCACGTAAACCGCAACTCCCCCGTGATTAGGGCGTTAGGTATTGCATCGGCGCCTGACGGCGCCGGAACTTCCCCCTCCTTGTGAAAGGCTAATCGCATGAACGCCAAGAAGGTGCTCGCCGGCTCCCTGCTCACGCTTGCCGCCACCGGCTTCGCCGCCTCCCCGGCGATGGCCAGCGACGAGCAGTCGTTCTCGCAGAACATCCAGATCATCGACGACATCTGCCCGACCATCCAGGACATCGACGTCCTCACCGTTGTCGAGCTGCTCGACGAGGCCCGCGTCAACCAGTGCCACGACATGAAGAAGTCCGCCATCGTCGACAACTCCGACGCCCCGGCGCTGGCCCTCCTCGGCGCCGTAAGCTAAAGGCGCCGAGCCACAGCGCTTAGCGCCGGGTTCGCCCCGGAGAGACCCCGGGTCTCGTGGACAACTTCCACGAGACCCGGGGTTTTCTTTGCGATGCGATCGGGGCGTTGAGCCGTAGCACTTCTGTACGACTGGTCCCACACCTTCCGCCGTTCCGACACCCTGGGCATACCGACGGCAACTTCGCCGCGTCTGAGGCGATTCACATATCCATGAGATAAGCGGAGAAGGGGCGAATGGTGAATTCCCGCGTCGCAACCGAAACTCTCTCGCGATTACGACGTTAGGTATTGCATCGGCGCCTCACGGTGCCGGAACTTCCCCCCCTCCTCGTGAAAGGCTAATCGCATGAACGCCAAGAAGGTGCTCGCCGGCTCCCTGCTCACGCTTGCCGCCACCGGCTTCGCCGCCTCCCCGGCGATGGCCAGCGACGAGCAGTCGTCCTCGCAGAACATCCAGATCATCGACGACATCTGCCCGACCATCCAGGACATCGACGTCCTCACCGTCCTCGAGGTGCTCGACGAGGCCCGCGTCAACCAGTGCCACGACATGAAGAAGTCCGCCATCGTCGACAACTCCGAGGCCCCGGCGCTTGCCCTCCTCGGCGGCGTCTTCTAAGCCTCCTGGAGCGCTGAGCCGCCAGCGCCGAAGTTTCCGAGGCTTTCCCTGAGGGGGCCCCGATCTCGTGAATTCGTCACGGGAATCGGGGCCCTTTTCATTGTCCGCTTTCCGGCCGGCCCGACAGGTGCCCCGGTAACAGCGGTGCCCCACCGCGCACCGGCCGCGGCGGGGCACCGCCTTATCCCGTGGGGGTCACCGATTGAACGAGGAGCCGAGGGCTGCTGCGGAGGCCACGGTGCCGAGCGTGGCGGCGCCGAAGGTGAAGGAGCCGGTGGCGGTGATGCCCGCCGTGGTGCCGGGGAGGACCCAGACGGAGCCGGCACCGGCGTTCTCGCGCGGGGCGCCCACGACGAGTTCGGCGCGGGCGTCGCGGTTGGTGTCCACCAGCTTCACCGCGAGGCCGAAGAAGTCGTCCGTCTCGGCCACGCCGGTCACTCCCGGCGTGTCCTGGTTGAAGCCCTGGGCGCCGGTGCCGGTCGGGCCGGTGGCCGAGCCGCGCAGGACGGTGACCGATCCCGCGCGTTTCAGCGTGCCCAGTGCCTCGCCGAAGACGCCGATCGCGATGTCGCCGTAGCCGTCGCCGTTCACGTCGTTGATCGACACCGAGCTGCCGAAGGCATCGTCGTCCTCGGCGGCGCCCGGGATGCCGGGGCTGTCCTGGTTGCAAATCTTCGCCTTGGTGCCCTGCGGGCCGGTCGCGCTGCCGGGGACGTACGTAATCATGCCGCCCTTGGCCATCGGGATGTCCACGCCGCTGTCGTAGCCGTCGACGGAGCGGCCGACCACCAGGTCGGCGTAACCGTCCTTGTTCACGTCACCCGCCGCGATGTGCTCGCCGCCCTCGATGCTGTAGCCGTTCGTGCCGACGACCGGGGCGGCCGGCGCGAAGCCGTCCGGCGTACCCCGCCAGTAGAAGACGGACCGGGAGTCCCACTCCTCGCTGCTGTTCACCGCGGCCACGAGGTCGTCGGTACCGTCGCCGTTCGCATCCGCCACCGAAGTGTCGAGGAAGCGGGTGCCGCCCGCCGTGTCCGGGGTCTGGGACGTGGCGCGGGCGGCGCCGTCGCGGCCGAACGGTCCGGACAGGAGGCGGATTTCGCGGGACTCCGTGATGGTCGCGACGTCCGGGTTGCCGTCGGCGTTGAAGTCGCCTGCCTTGACCAGTTCTCCGACCTGCTCTCGGAGCGTCTTGCCCTCGGCCAGCACCGCGCCGCCCGCCAGGCCCTTGGCGCCGCCCCAGACGACGGACAGGATGCCCGCGTCCTCGACCGTGCCGACGTCCTCGCCGGTGGCGCCGACGATCAGGTCGGCGTATCCGTCGCGGTCGAGGTCCTCGGTGGTGACCGCGGCGCCGAAGGCGTCACCCTCCTCGGCGACTCCGGGTATGCCGGCGGTGGCCTGGCTGAAGACCTGCTCGGACGCCGGCCTCAGGCCGGTCGCGGAGCCGTACATCACCGCGACGTAGCCCGCCTTTGCGCGGCCGTTGACGGTCGCCGAGGGCGCCGCTGTCGCCACATCCGCGTACCCGTCGCCGTTGAAGTCGTCCCCTCGTGCGGTCGCAGACAGCTCCATACATGTCTCACCAGACACTCGGGCACGGCGAATGGTTGCCCTTGGTTGCCCGTAGTTGCCCTGCGGTTGGCTTCCTCGCAACTGGCCGTTCTCGTAAGGCCGTTCGCGGGAAGCCGCAGCCTTATGCCAGCGACGCGCCGACCACCAGGGCGAAGCCCGCCGTAACCAGCAGCGTGCGTACGAGATGCAGGCGGTTCCACCGGGCCTCGAATGCCTTCCGGACCTCACGGTCGGCGCTGCCGGTCCGCTCGGAGGCGGCGAGGGCGTTGTTGAGGGGGATGTTCCCGGCGATCGTGACCAGGTGGTTGAGGGTTACGAGCCCCAGGCCGGCTGCCAGCAGGACCCACTGCGCCGCCGACCGGTCGTCGCCGGGAACTGCCAGCGCGGCGGCCGGGAAGACCACCGAGGCGAGCATGACCGACACGAACACCCCGCGCGGTACGTCCTCGTTGATACGCCGCATCGCCGCCACGAACTGCTCGTCCGTCAGCCGCCCCAGGGCGGGCATGATGCCGGTGAGGAAGATCAGCATGAAGCCGGCGTACAGCCCTGTGGCGACAACGGCGAGGGCGATCAGGAGAGTGGCCATGGCCCACATCATGGCCGAGCGGGATCAGGAAACGATGTCCTTGCGGCTGAATCCCCGGAACGCGAGCGCGAAGAGCACCAGTGCGTACGTCACCGACACCGCCGCGCCCTTGAGCATTCCGCCCCACTCCAGCTGCGGCTGAAGCGCGTCCGCCCACGCGAACTGCCAGTGCGCGGGAAGGAAGTCGCGCCAGGAGCCGAGTGCCGTCACCGCGTCCAGCACGTTGCCGACGATCGTCAGGCCGACCGCGCCGCCGACCGCGCCCAGCGGGGCGTCGGTCTTCGTCGACAGCCAGAAGGCGAGTGCGGCGGTGACCAGTTGGGACACGAAGATGAAGGCCACGACCAGCGCGAGGCGCGGTATGGCGTCGCCGGCCGGCAGCGAACCGCCCGTCGGCAGCTCCAGCGGGCCCCAGCCGTACGCGATCGAACCGGTCACCAGTGCCACGGCCGGCAGCAGCACCATCGCCGCGAGGCTGAAGGCCAGCGCCACCGCGAGCTTGCTCCACAGCAGGCGGGCGCGTGGCACCGGCGCCGCCAGCAGGTACCGCAGCGAGGACCAGTTGGCCTCCGAGGCCACCGTGTCGCCGCAGAACAGCGCCACCGGCACCACCAGCAGGAAGCCCGCGGACACGAACAGGCATGTCGCCGCGAAGTTGGCACCGGACGCGGTGGCGGTGTCCATCAGCGTCACCCGGCCGCCTTCGCGGCCGGGAGTGCCGCCGATCGCGAACGCCGCGATCAGGATGAGCGGCAGCGCGCCGAGCACCACGGCCATGACCATGGTGCGCCGCCTGCGCCACTGCCGCATCGCCTCGACGCGCAGCGGCAGGGTGTGGCCGGCCCGGTAGCCGGGGGCCGATTCGATGGCCGGTTCAATGCCCGGCTCAGTGGCCGGTGCGGTGGCCGGTGCGGTGACATGGGTACTCATGCGGAGGAGCCTCCGATCAGGGTGAGGAACGCGTCCTCCAGGCGACGGTTCGGCCCGACACCCGTCAACGGAACGTCCAGGCGGACCAGTTCGCCGATGAGTGCGCTGGGCGATGCCCCGTCCAGCCGTACGAGCAGGCCTTCGTCAGTGCGTACGGCGGACCCGATGCCCGGCAGCGCGCCCACCTTCTCGGCCAGCACCTCGCTCACCTCGCCCTCCGTCGTCACGAGCAGCGTGTCCGTGCCGCCGGTGATCTCCGCGACGGGTCCGGCCTGCATCAGCTGCCCCCGGTCCATGACAACGAGGTGCGTGCAGGACTGCTCGACCTCCGAGAGGAGGTGGCTGGAGACGATGACGGTGCGTCCCGCCGCCGCGTACCGGATCATCACGTCCCGCATCTCGCGGATCTGGGGCGGGTCGAGGCCGTTCGTCGGCTCGTCGAGGATGAGCAGGTCCGGCATGCCGAGCATGGCCTGGGCGATGGCGAGTCGCTGCCGCATGCCCTGCGAGTACGTCCGTACGGGGCGGTCAATGGGGTCTCCCCTGCTCGAGCGAAGCCGAGAGCTTGGGGAAGGGTCGCCGAGCCCCGCGATCTCCAGGGCCTCCGCCATGCGCGAGTCCTCGGCGGGCCGGCCGGTGGCCTGCCAGTACAGATCGAGGTTGGCACGTCCGGTCAGGTGCGGCAGGAAGCCCGCACCCTCGACGAACGATCCCACGCGCGACAGGACCGGCGAGCCCGGCCTGATGGCGTGCCCGAAGACCCGGATCTCGCCGCTGTCGGGCGTGATGAGACCCATGAGCATGCGCAGGGTGGTGGTCTTGCCGGCGCCGTTCGGCCCGAGGAGCCCGAGGACCTGGCCCCTCTCGACGCGGAACGACAGGTCCCGTACGGCGTACCGGTCGGCGGACTTGGCGTACTTCTTCGTCAGGTCGGTGATCTGGAGCGGGACCTCGGCGAGCACCGGGTCGGGCGCGGGCGCCACTGTCCGCCGCCGGGCGGTCAGCAGCAGCGCCACCGCGACGGCCGCGCCGATCGCCGGCAGCCCCCAGACCCACCAGGGCAGCGGGGCGGCCTGGGTCTTCACACCGGTCGCGATGGGCACGGTGAGCGCCCCGTCCCCTTCGAGGGAGACGGTGTACGCCGCCGGGTCGGCCGGGGACGCGTACCCGAGATCGGTGGCCGCGAGGACGACGCGCAGCCGGTGCCCGGCCCTCACCTCGTGGTCGATCGCCGGGAGTCGCAGTTCGACGGTGGCGCCGTCCTTCGCGCCGGCGCCGCTGACGCGGACCGGCGAGACGAGCTGGGAGGGCAGCACCTGTTGGCGCCCGTCCGCGCTCACGTCGTACACCTTGCCGAACAGGACGGCGTCGTCGCGGTCCGATTTCACCTTGACCTTCACGGTCGGCGAGCCGGTGACGCGCAGGTCGGAGGCGAGCTTCGCGGTTTCGAAGCGCGCGCTCTGGCCGGGGAAGTCGAGGGAGAGCCCGACGCCGAGTCCGGAGAGCCGGGACAGCGCCCCGACCCCCGGTACGGCGGAGATGGCGGGCGGGTTCGCCCCGGCCGGGTTGGTGAAGTGCTGCTCGGGCTTGCCTGCCGCGAGCTTGAGCTGCCGCTGCCCGGCCTCCAGGCCCGGGTAACGGTCACTCGTCGCGCCCCTCAGCCGGGCCGCGCCGTCCGTGGAGTCGACACCTCCGGTACGGGTGACGCGGAAGGCGGGCCCGGTGTCCGTGCCCTTTTCGCCCTTCAGGTAGCGGTCGAACCAGCTGGTGATCCGGCCCTCCACGCGGGCCGACTCACGGTGCCCGCCGTCGTGCCCGCCCGCGATCCAGTCGACGGCGACGGGCGCGCCGTTGCCGTCGATCGCCTTCGCCATGGCGTCGGCGTGGTCGAGCGGGAAGAGCGAGTCGTTCTGTCCCTGCGCGATGAGCGCGGGCACCTTGATGCGGTCACCCACGGCGGACGGGCTGTGCGCCGTCAGCAGATCACGGGCGGCGGCGTCCGGCTTTCCGGCGACGGCGACCCGTTCGTACATCTCGCACAGCCGCTTCTCGAACTTCTCGCAGCCGCCACCCGCGTTGATGAACATTCCGGCCCAGAGCTTTTTGAAGACCCCGTCGGGGAAGAGCGCGTCGGCCAGATTCCAGTAGGTGATCTGCGGGGCGACGGCGTCTACGCGCTTGTCGTGGCCCGCGGCGAGGAGCGAGATGGCGCCGCCGTACGACGAGCCGCTGACGCCGACGCGCGGATCGCCGTCCGCGTCGAGCCGCACCTCGGGGCGCTCGGCGAGCCAGTCGATCAGCCGCGATACGTCCTTGACCTCGCCGTCCGGGTCATTCAGCCCGATCTTTCCCGTCGACTTCCCGAAGCCGCGCGCGGACCAGGTCAGCACGGCGTACCCGTCGCGGGCAAGCTGCTCGGCCTGCGCCTGTACGTCGCGCTTGCTGCCGCCGAAGCCGTGCCCGAGGAGGACGGCGGGCCGTTTCCCGGCCGCGCCGTCCGCGCTGTCTGCGCCGTCCGCGCCGTCCGCCGTGAAGAACGAGGTGTCGATTCTCACCCCGTCCATGTTCATGATCCGTTCCTCGCGGTGCACGGCGGGCGCGTCGCTGCCCGAGGCGACGGCCGTCCACGTACCGCCCCCGGCAAGGACGGCGAACGCGGCGGCCGCACCGGCGAGCGCCCGGCTGCGGGGAATGCGTAGCTTCATAACTGAACCCTAGGTCCCGGGTATGACAACCGAAGCTCCCCCCGGATGGAAGTCTCTGGAGTACTCAAGGAGTACGGTGCCCCCGCCCCGTACCGCAGTGGGAGTAGTGCGAGTAGCGAAGGGAGCCCCATGGACACCCGACCGGTCGTCCGCCGCGCGACGACAGTGGCCCAGCTGACCGCCGCCGAGCACCTCTACGACGGCCCGGCCCGCCCGGAATGGGCCGAGCGTTTCCTGGCCGCCCCCGGCCATCTGATGCTCATCGCGTATGTCGAAGGCGAGCCCGTCGGAATGGTCTCGGGCATCGAGATGAGCCACCCGGACAAGGGCACCGAGATGTGCCTGTACGAACTGTCCGTCGACGAGCCGTACCGGCGGCGCGGCATCGGCCGCGCCCTGACGCAGGCGCTGGCGGAGGCCGCGAAGGAGCGCGGCTGTTACGGCATGTGGGTGGGCGTGGAGCGCGACAACGACGCGGCGCTGGCGACGTACCGCTCGGCGCGGGCCAAGGACGACGGTGATTTCGCCATGCTGACCTGGACGTTCCGGTGAGTGCGAGCGCGAGCGCGGACGCCGCACCTTCCCCTTCCCCTTCCCCTTCGCTGGCGACCGGTCAGCGCTCGCTCGGCGACCCCGAGGTCCGCTACCCGCTCTGGCCGGTACTCACCGCCGGCTGCCCGGCCACCAGCACCCCATCCATGGCGTACCCCGTCGAGGTGGACTACGCGTACGACGACGTGCCGGGCACCCTCTTCCAACCCACGCGGGACAAGGGCGGCATCGACCGCTGGGCCCCACTTCTGCCGCCCCTCCACGCTCCTGGCCTCGGCGAGGGCCGCACCCCGCTCGTCGAACTCACCGACGGCGTCTGGATCAAGGACGAGTCCCGCAACCCCTCCTGGAGCCACAAGGACCGGCTGAACCGCTGTACGGTCAGCGCGGCGGTGGGGTCGGGCGCGCAGGGCATCGTGGTGGCCTCCTCCGGCAATCACGGCGCGTCGGCGGCGGCGTACGCGGCGCGCGCCGGCCTGCGGTGTGTGGTGCTTGCGTCGGCGGGCGCCCCGCCGGCCGTCCAGTCGTTCTTGGACGCGTACGGCGCGGTCGTGCTGCCCGTACCCGAGCACGAACGGTGGTCCTTGATGCGGCAGGTCGTCGACCGCCTCGGCTTCCACCCGGTCAGCAACCTCACCACCGCCGCGCACACCGGCCACGCCTTCGGCCCGGAGGGTTACAAGACCGTCGCGTACGAGATCTACAGCGAACTCGGCGTCCTGGCGGCCGTGTTCGTTCCGACGGGGTACGGCGAGCTGCTCTTCGGTGTGTGGAAGGGCTTCGCGGAGCTGGTCCGCCTGGGACTCGCCTCCCGTACGCCCCGGATGTACGCCTGTGAGCCGGCGGCCGGCGCCCCGCTCGCGGCGGCGCTGGACCGTGGCGTCCCGGCCGCCACGGTGCCGGTGGGACCCACTTCGGCGTACGCGATCGACTGCCCGGTGGGCGGCTACCGGGGCGTGGTCGCGGTGCGGGAGAGCGGCGGCCGGGCTCTGCGGGTGAGCGACGCGGAGATGGCTGCGGCGCGGGCGGAACTGGCGTCGGGCGGGCTGTGGGCGGAGGTTTCGTCGGCGGCGTCCCTGGCGGGTCTGCGCCGACTGGCGCCGCCGTCCGGCGAAGGGGCACTGGTCTGCGTGTCGACCTCCAGTGGCTTCAAGGACATGGACGTAGGCACGAATCCCCTCGAACCAGTCTCTCCGTCCGACTGGGCGACGGTGGCCGGACGCCTCCGGGCCGCAGGCATCTCTTTGGCTTGATTCCGCCGGTAACACGACCTTGTGCCCTTGTGTGCAGCACGAGACCCTGTGCTGCACATCCGCACCACGATGCACCACGACGCATCACGACGCCTCATGACGCATCACCACGCGCCACGCGCCACCCGCACCCCCGCAATTGCCCGCGATCCGGTCAACGAAAGGTCAGGTGCACCACACATGAGACCCACTTTCCGCCGCGCAGGGGCCCTGATACCCGTCATAGCCCTCGCAGCCGGTCTCCAGCTCGCAGGCCCTCCCACAGCACAGAGCGCGCCCACCGGAGACCTCCGCCTGGCCCCGGCCTCAACGGCGGTCGAAAACAGCTGGATCGTCGTCCTGAAGGACGGCACGACGCGCGCCGCCGACCTGGGCGTCACGCCGAAGCACGTCTACCGCAGCGCTCTCAAGGGCTTCTCCGCCACGATGTCCAAGGCGCGGGCCGCAAAGCTCGCCTCGGACCCGAAGGTCGCGTACGTCGAACAGGACTCCCGGGTCCGGCTCAACGAGACGCAGACGAACGCCACCTGGGGCATCGACCGCGTGGACCAGCGCGCCCTCCCGCTCTCCACGACGTACACCTACAACACCACCGCGTCGAACGTCTCGGCGTACATCATCGACACCGGAATCCGCACCTCCCACAGCGAGTTCGGCGGCCGCGCCACGGTCGGCACGGACACCGTGGGCGGCGGCCAGAACGGCCAGGACTGCCAGGGCCACGGCACGCACGTGGCGGGCACGGTCGGCGGCAAGACGTACGGCGTCGCGAAGGCCGTCAAGCTGGTCGCGGTGCGTGTCCTGGACTGCGCGGGCTCCGGTACGACCGCGGGCGTCATCGCCGGCGTCGACTGGGTCACGGCGAACGCGAAGAAGCCGGCCGTGGCCAACATGAGCCTGGGCGGCGGCGCGAACACCTCCCTCGACGACGCGGTGAAGAAGTCCATCGCCTCGGGCGTCAGCTACGCCGTCGCGGCCGGAAACGGCAACATCCTCGGCTGGCCCGCCAACGCGTGCAACTACTCCCCCGCCCGCGTCCCCGAGGCCATCACCGTCGGCGCGACCGACAGCAGCGACCGCCGCGCGTCCTTCTCCAACTACGGCACGTGCCTGGACCTCTTCGCGCCGGGTGTGAACGTCACCTCGGCCTGGAAGGACAACGACACGGCCACGAACACCATCTCCGGTACGTCGATGGCCGCGCCCCACACCGCAGGCGTAGCCGCGCTCTACGTCTCCGCCAACCCGACGGCGACCCCGGCCCAGGTCCGCGACGCCCTGGTCAACAACGCCACCCCCAACAAGGTCCAGGACCCGCGCACGGGCTCTCCCAACAGGCTCCTGTACTCCCTCTTCTAGCCGCGTGATCCACTTCCCCGGGCGCGGCCAGGCGTCGCCGTGCCCGGCGGGAAGATCACCCGGTTGCGGGCGTCGCGCCTGCCCGGGTTACCCTCACGCGCAATCTGTCATGCCCGTGACCGGGGGGTTTGCGGTCGGTCGCGGGCGGCCCGAACCATATGGGGATTCATGCGCGTAGCATCCACAGGCGCCCTTCTCGCCGGCGCCTTGGTACTTTCCGGCTCCGCTCTCACCGCCACCGCCACCGCTCCGGCGGCGTACGCGGCGGAGACCGGTGTGGAGATCAAGAAGGTCTCCGTGAACGGTGGCAAGGCCATCGTCTTCGGCACGTCGCGGACGGAGTCGTTCACCATCTCGGTGACCGCCTCGGACGACTCGGGGATCAACCCCAACGGCCACAGGTTCTTCGGCATCGACCGCGAAGTGGGGGACGACTACTGGACGTACCACGGCACGCCGACGTGCACCGCTTCCAGCGCCACCACCTCGACCTGCAAGCTGACCGTCCGGCTCGAAAGTGACATCGACCTGCCGCGAAACACCCTCGCGGGGCCGTGGAACGTGGACGTCCAGCTCACGGCCAAGGACGGCGACTACTACGGGGAGACCTACGGCACCCACCCCGTGCAGCGGCGCTCCACGCTCAGCGTCAACGCCTCGCCGGAGCCGGTCACCAAGGGCAAGACGATCACGGTCACGGGCAAACTGGCCCGCGCCAACTGGGACCGGTACATCTACGCGGGCTACACCAACCAGTCCGTACGACTCCAGTTCCGCCCGGCGGGCAGCAACACGTACACGACCGTCAAGACGTTGACGAGCGACTCGACGGGCAACCTCAAGACCACCGTCACGGCCGCCTCCGACGGCTACTGGCGCTGGAACTTCGCCGGCACGTCCACCACACCGGCGGTCGTGGCAGCGGGCGACTACGTCGACGTACGCTGACGCCTCAACTCTGCGGTCCGCTCCCCTGGACGCCGGCTCTCACGCCGCGCCGCCCAGCGGAGCGAGCAGTTCCGCCACCGCCGGATAGACCCGCTCCTGCGGGAGGAGCCGCGCGGCGGCGTCCGGGTCTCCCGCCCTCACCAGGGCGTGGACCTCGTGGGCGAGCGGCGTGACGTCGGTGATGGACACCGTCCACTCGTCGGCGTACCGCCCCGCCGCCTCCCCCGCGAGTCCCAGCTGAAGTGAGCGGTACGGAAGCGGATTGAGGTGTATGTCGCGCTCCGGGTCCCACTGAACACGGGCCGGCGCCTGCCTCAACTCGCGCTTCCAGGCCGCCTGGTCGGCGTGGACGCCGGGTGCGTAGTGCGACAGGCAGGCGTTGCGCAGCGCCCAGTCGAAGCCGGCGCGGGTGATCTCGATGGCGAGGACGGTCTCCTGGTCCTGCTTCGTGCCCCAGCCGCAGCGGTACATCATCCACAGGAACGACGGCTTGATCCACGTCATCCGCTCCCGCTTCCAGGTAGCGGGGAACCGGCCTTCGCGGGCGGCCGGGACGCCGATTGCCGGCGCGTACGCCTGGTAGACGGTGATGGTCGTCTCCGTGTGCAGCGCGCGGATCTCCCGCATCTCGCGCATCAGAGGGCCATGTGCATGATGTGCAGGCCGACATAGCCCTGGGTGCGGTGCTTGAACCCCTCAGGAATCGTCCCGATCACCTCGAAGCCGATCGACTTGTACAAGTTCACCGCATGGACGTTGGTCTCCACGACCGCGTTGAACTGCATCGCCCGGAACCCCGCCTCCCGTGCCCACGCCACGCTGTACTCACACAGCGCCCGCCCCACGCCCCGCCCCGAGTGCTTCGGGTCGACCATGTAGGTGGCGCTGGCGATGTGGGAGCCGTTGCCCATGTGGTTCTGGTTCATCTTCGCCGTGCCGAGGACCGTACCGGCATCGTCGACCGCGACGACCGTACGGTTCGGAGCGGACGGGAACCACAACTCGCGGGCGTCGTCCCTGCCGAGGTGGAGCGGGTACGTGAGCGTCTCGCCCGCGGCGACGATCTCGTGGAAGAACGGCCAGATGGCAGGCCAGTCCTCGGGGGTGGCTTCCCTGATCAACATGCGGCCAGCATGCCGGTACCTGCCACGCGACTGCCAGCACTTTTCGCCGGAGCGCCTGGCTGGGCATTTCGTCGGGTCAGGCTGCGCCAGTCTTGATGGCGGCGATGAGGGACCGCAGGCCGGCGGGGACGGTCGTGAGGACCGCGGACGGTTCGTCGCTCTCCCGGAGATGCACGTCCGCACCGGAAGCGGCTATCTCCACGCAATTGTTGTCGTCGCCCGTTCCGGAGAACGAGGACTTCTGCCAGTCGGTCGTCGTTGAGGGCACGGCTCCGCCTTTCACATGTCTTGCGCGATGCGGTGGATGAAGTCTCGCGACGCGGCGGCGGACAGGGCCGCAGCTTCGATCTTCTTGTACAGCGAACGGTACTTCTGAAGCTGGGGAGCCGCGTCGAGGAAGATGCTGCCGTGGGCAGTGTCCAGCTGCACCGTGTCCAATTGGGGTACGGGGCCGCCTGCGTACAACATCGAATACCCGGAGCCCGCGAATCCTTCGACGTCGAAGGGGATCACGCGCAGCGTCAGGTTGCCCATCTCCGAGAGCTCCAGAAGGTGTTCGAGCTGGGCGCGGCCGACTTTGGTGCTGCCCACCTTGATCCGTAGGGCCGCTTCATGGACGACCGCGTCGAACGGAACGGAGCGTGAGCCGGTGAGGACCTCCTGCCTACGCAACCGGTACGCGATCCTCGGTTCCAGTTCGGTGGCGGGCAGTTCCGGCACGCCGTACGCAAACATCGCCCGCATATAGCTCTCCAGTTGGAGCAGTCCGGGGATGTGGATGACCTCGACCTGACGCAGGTAGTGGGCGCTGTTCTCCAGTTCCGCCAGATCCAGGGAGCGGGGCGGGAGAACTCCCCGGTACTCCTCCCACCAGCCCTGCCCTCGATCGTTCGCCATCGCCACCAGTTCGTCGACGAGCCGGTTGTCCCCGCACGCATAGTGCGCGGCCAGTCGTCGAATCCGCTCCTCGCTCGCACCGAAGCGGCCCGCTTCAAGATGACTCACCTGAGTCGCGCCCGAACCCAGCAACGCGGCAGCCTCGCGTGCCGTCACATTCGCGGCCTCGCGCATCTTGCGCAGCTCTGCACCCAGGCGCTCTTGGCGCGCCGTGGGGTTACTCCTCGGCGGCATGGGCCTTCCCTCGTCTCTCAGTCGAGTGTCGCGGCTCACCCTGCCACGGTCCACAACGAGAGGGGGAACTTTGCCGGACAACATTGCTACGTAGCAATGTTGTCCACTACCGTCGGTTGCGCATCCAACACGCTTGGTTGCGGTGGTTAACGCTGCCTCAACTTCGCTGTGCCCAAGCCAGTTGGAAGAGCACCCGGACGGCCGGGCAATGCCACTGACTGGCAACATCCTTCACCCCCATAGGAGTTGCTGGCTCATGCCCGAAACCCCCACCTGGCCCCCCGACGGCCGCGGCGTCCCCCACTCGTACACGCTCTTCTGCCCTTCCCTGGACACCACGCCCCGCATAGCCCGCGACTTCGTCGCCTCCGTTCTCCACTCCCAGCAGCTCGACGACCTCATCGACGCCGCCGCCATGTGCACCTCCGAGCTCGTCACCAACGCCTGCGTCCACGCCAAGGGCATCGGCTCCCTCCTCTGGCTGGCCATCGAGGCCGCCCACATCCGCATCACCGTCTACGACGGCACTCAAGAGCTTCCCGTCATGAAGGACCTGGATGCCGACGGCGAAGGCGGCCGCGGCCTCTGGATGGTCGACGTGCTCACCGACGGGCGGTGGGGCGCCGCGCCCGGAGCGCCACTCGGGCTCGGCGGGGTGGCCGGCAAAGGCGTGTGGTTCGAGCTGCGCACGCGTGGAAATGGACTGGTCGCGGAAATCACCCGCCGGCCCCGGTGCCGGACGCCGTACTGACAGCGCTGCGAACAGGCGTCAGGGAACGGCGCGCCGCTCAGTCGAACTTGCGTAGCGTGCCACTGCCCTGGCAACCGCCTCTTCGGCGCTCAGTTCACCATCGACGTAAGCCTCTGCGTCACGGTCCGATTCGGCAGAGCCGCGGAGGCCCTCCATCACCAGGGAAGCAGTGGCGGATTCGACCACCGCACGCCGCAAGGTACGACCCTGCAGCTCCTCGTACGCCTCATGCCGCTTCACGTACCGAAATCTATCGGAGCTCCCGAAGGCGGGCGGGGCGCCGGAAGGCGGGCGGGGCGCCGGAAGGCCCGTACGGAATCAGCGTCCGTACGGGCCCAAGCGTGATCCGGGGGATCAGTGGTTGCGCGGGAAGCCCAGGTCGACGCCTGCCGGGGCGTCCGCCGGGTCCGGCCAGCGGGTCGTGGTGACCTTGCCGCGGGTGTAGAAGTGGATGCCGTCGTTGCCGTAGATGTGGTGGTCGCCGAAGAGCGAGTCCTTCCAGCCACCGAAGGAGTGGTAGCCGACCGGCACCGGGATCGGTACGTTGACGCCGACCATGCCGGCCTCGATCTCCAGCTGGAAGCGCCGCGCCGCGCCGCCGTCGCGGGTGAAGATCGCGGTGCCGTTGCCGAAGGGCGACGCGTTCATGAGGGCCACGCCCTCTTCGTACGTGTCGACACGGAGGACGCAGAGGACCGGGCCGAAGATCTCGTCGCGGTAGGCGTCGGAGTCCGTGGAGACCTCGTCGAGGAGGGACAGGCCGATCCAGTGGCCGTTCTCGAAGCCCTCGACCGTGTGGCCCGTGCCGTCCAGGACCACCTTCGCTCCCTGCGCGGCCGCGCCCGTGACGTACGAGGCGACCTTGTCTCGGTGGGCGGCGGTGATCAGCGGGCCCATCTCGGAGGTGGGGTCGTCGCCGGGGCCGATCTTGATCTTCTCGGCGCGCTCGCGGATCTTGTCGACCAGCTCGTCGCCGATCGCGCCCACCGCCACCACCGCCGAGATCGCCATGCAGCGCTCGCCCGCCGAGCCGTACGCCGCAGAGACGGCGGCGTCGGCCGCCGCGTCCAGGTCGGCGTCCGGCAGGACCAGCATGTGGTTCTTCGCGCCGCCGAGCGCCTGGACGCGCTTGCCGTTGGCGGAGGCGGTCTGGTGGATGTAGCGGGCGATCGGGGTCGAGCCGACGAAGGAGACCGCCGCGACGTCCGGGTGGTTGATGAGGCCGTCGACCGCGACCTTGTCGCCGTGCAGGACGTTCAGTACGCCGTCGGGCAGCCCGGCCTCCGACGCCAGCTCAGCCAGCCGCACCGACGCGGACGGGTCCTTCTCGCTCGGCTTCAGTACGAACGTGTTGCCGCACGCGATGGCCAGCGGGAACATCCACATCGGCACCATGGCCGGGAAGTTGAAGGGGGTAATGCCGGCCACTACACCGAGCGGCTGGCGGATCGAGGAGACGTCCACACGGTTCGACACCTGCGTGGACAGTTCGCCCTTGAGCTGCGTCGTGATGCCGCACGCCAGCTCGACGATCTCCAGACCGCGGGCGACCTCGCCCAGCGCGTCCGAGTGGACCTTGCCGTGCTCGGCGGTGATCAGCGCCGCGATCTCGTCGCGGTGGGCGTCCAGCAGCGCGCGGTAGCGGAAGAGGACCGCGGTGCGCGCGGCGAGGGAGGAGGTGCCCCACGTCGCGTACGCGGCCTTCGCCGACGCGACGGCGGCGTCGACCTCCTCGACCGAGGCGAGCGCGACCTGCGTGGTCACTTCACCCGTGGCCGGGTCGGTCACCGGGCCCCAGTTGCCCGACGCGCCCTCGACGGTCTTGCCGCCGATGAAGTGGTTGACGGTCTTCATCCCAGTACTCCTTGTAGTGCAGCGGGGGCGGTCAGAGATGGCGGCGTCGCGCAGCGGCTTGACGGTCGTACTCCTCCCGGGCCTTGACCGTCGACGGGCGGGTCGCGGTCTCGGCCACGGGAACATCCCACCACGCCTGGGCGGCGGGCGCGCCCGACACTGTGTCGGGCGTTCGCGTCTCGACGTAGACACATGTGGGGCGGTCGGACCGGCGCGCATCCGCAAGGGCTTCCCGCAGGTCACGCACGGTCTCGGCGCGCAGGACCCGCATCCCGAGGGACGCGGCGTTCGCGGCCAGGTCCACCGGGAGCGGCGCGCCGGTGTACGAGCCGTCGGGCGCCCGGAAGCGGTACTCCGTACCGAAACGCTCGGCGCCGACGGACTCGGAGAGGCCGCCGATGGAGGCGTAACCGTGGTTCTGGAGGATGACGACCTTGATGGGGAGGCGCTCCTGCACGGCGGTGACGATTTCGGTCGGATTCATCAGGTACGTACCGTCGCCGACCAGTGCCCACACCGGGCGGCCGGGGGCGGCGAGCTGCACGCCGATGGCGGCGGGGATCTCGTAGCCCATGCAGGAGTAGCCGTATTCGACGTGGTACTGGTCGCGGGCGCGGCACCGCCAGAGTTTGTGCAGGTCGCCGGGGAGGGAGCCGGCCGCGTTGATGAGGATGTCGTCGTGGGTCACGAGGCTGTCGAGTACGCCGAGCACCTGGACCTGGGTCGGCCGTGCGTCCCCGTCGGGCGCGGCGTAGGCGGCGGTGACGCGGTACTCCCAGCGGGCCTTGGCCGCGCGGTATTCGGCGACGTAGGCATCGGGGACGCGGTGGCCGTCCAGGGCGTGCTTGAAGGACTGGAGTGCGACGCGGGCGTCACCGACGACCTGTTGCGCGCCCATCTTGTGGGCGTCGAACCCGGTGATGTTGAGGTTGACGAAGCGGACGTCCGGGTTCTGGAAGAGGGTGGCGGAGGCGGTGGTGAAGTCGGAGTAGCGGGTGCCGACGCCGATCACCAGGTCTGCGGTGCGGGCGAGTTCGTCGGCGGTGGCGGTGCCCGTGTGGCCGATGCCGCCGACGTCCGAGGGGTGGTCGTACGGCAGTGAGCCCTTGCCCGCCTGGGTGGAGGCGACGGGGGTGCCGGTCGCCTCGGCGAAGGCCTCCAGGGCCTGCTCGGCTCCGCTGTGGTGGACACCGCCGCCCGCGATCAGCAGGGGGCGGCGGGCTGCGCGGAACGCCTCCACCGCCGCGTGGAGCTCGCGCCGGTCCGGCTCTTGGGCCCGTACCCGCCAGACGCGCTCGGCGAAGAACTCCTCCGGCCAGTCGTACGCCTGTGCCTGCACGTCCTGCGGCAGCGCGAGGGTTACGGCGCCGGTCTGCGCCGGGTCGGCCAGGACCCGCACGGCGGCGAGCGCGGCGGGGATGAGGGCCTCGGGACGGGTGACCCGGTCGAAGTACCGGGACACCGGACGCAGGCAGTCGTTGACGGAAACGTCACCGGCGTACGGGACTTCGAGCTGCTGGAGTACGGGGTCGGCGGGGCGGGTCGCGAAGGTGTCGCCGGGGAGGAGGAGGACGGGCAGGTGGTTGATCGTCGCGAGGGCGGCGCCCGTGACGAGGTTGGTGGCGCCGGGGCCGATGGAGGTGGTGACGGCGTGCGCGGAGAGGCGGTTGGACTGACGGGCGTAGCCGACCGCGGCGTGCACCATGGCCTGCTCGTTGCGGCCCTGGTAGTAGGGCATGTCGTCCGAGCCGGGTTCGAGGAGCGCCTGGCCGATGCCGGCGACGTTGCCGTGGCCGAAGATGCCCCAGGTGCCGGCGATCAGGCGGTGGCGGGCGCCGTCGCGCTCGGTGTACTGGCGGGCGAGGAAGGCGACCAGGGCCTGGGCGGTGGTGAGGCGGCGGGTGGTCGGGCGGCTGGTGCTCATCGCTCCTGCTCCTGGGGTCCGTACAACGGCAGTCGGGGGTCGACGGGCTGCGAAGGCCAGGTGTCGCGGATCCAGCCGTGGTCGGGGTGGTCGCGGATCAGCCACTCCCGTTCCTCCCCGGACCCTGGGCCCGCCATCACATTGAGGTAGTAGAGGGTGTGGCCGGGCGCGGCGATGGAGGGGCCGTGCCAGCCGTCGGGGATGAGGACGGCGTCGCCGGTGCGGACCTCGGCGAGGATGTCCGTACCTCCGGGGCGGGACGGCGAGACGCGGTGATAGCCGAGGCCACTGGCACGGCCGGGTCCGTCGCCGTCTCCGTCGACCTCGAAGTAGTAGATCTCTTCGAGCTCGGACTCGACGCCCGGGTGGTACTCGTCGTGCTTGTGGGGCGGGTACGAGGACCAGTTCCCGCCGGGGGTCAGGACTTCGACGGCGATGAGCCGGTCGCACGCGAAGGCGCTCGCCGCCGCGAAGTTGTTGACCTGGCGCGAGCAGTTGCCGGTGCCGCGCAGTTCGACGGGTACCTCCGGCGCGGGGCCGTAGCGGGCGGGGAGTCGTCGCTCGCACCTCGCTCCTGCCAAAGCGAAGCGGCCTCCCGCGCCGGAGGTGATCTGGGCGTGGGCGTCACGGGGCACGTAGGCGAAGTCGGTCACCGACTTGAACGCGCTTTCCCTGCCCAGCAGTTCAAAGCCCTCGGCTTCGCCTTCCACGTGCACCGTACAACCACCGCTGAGTGGCAGCACGATCCACTCGCTGTCTCTGGCGGCGAGCGGGTGCGAGCCGCCGGGCGGCAGCTCCAGCACGCGCAGGCTCGAATGGCTCCAGCCGGCCCGCTTCGGGTCGATGTCCAGGGCGTACGGACCCTGCGCGGCGGCTCCCGCCCGGAGTACGTGCCTGTCGTTGTCCGTCATGCCTTCTCCCTACCCCTCGGCCTTGCGCCGCAGCAGTCCCACGGCCGTGTCGACCGCGCCCGCCACGTCCCCGTCGGCCGGATAGAGCAGCGACCGGCCGACGACAAGACCCTGGACGGTCGGCAGCCGGAGCGCCTTGCGCCACCTCTCGTACGCCGCGTCCTGGTCGGCGCCGACCTCGCCGCCCAGCAGCACGGCGGGCAGCGTCGAGGTCTCCATGACCCGCGCCATGTCGTCGGGGTTCTCCGTCACGGGGACCTTCAGCCAGGTGTACGCCGAGGTGCCGGCGAGGCCGGAGGCGATGGCGATGGAACGGGTGACGGCTCCGGCGCTCAGGTCGTTGTGGACTTTCCCGTCCACGCGGCGGGAGATGAACGGCTCGACGAAGACCGGCAGCCGCCGTTCGGCCATCGCGTCGATGGTGCGGGCGGTGGCGTGGAGGGTGTCCAGCGATCCGGCGTCGTCGTAGTCGATCCGCAGGAGCAGCTTGCCCGCGTCGAAGCCGCGGCGCTCCAGGTCCTGGGCGCGGGGGCCGGTGAAGCGGTCGTCGAGTTCGAACGCGGCGCCGGACAGGCCGCCGCGGTTCATGGAGCCGATGACGACCTTGTCGTCGAGGGCGCCGAGGAGGAGCAGGTCGTCGAGGATGTCGGCGGCGGCCAGCACGCCGTCGACGCCGGGGCGGGAGAGGGCGAGGCAGAGCCGCTCCAGCAGGTCGGGGCGGTCGGCCATGGCGAGTTCGTGGTCGCCGACGCCGAGGGCGCCGCGGGCCGGGTGGTCGGCAGCGATGATCATGAGCCGCCCGCTCGGGCCGATCAGGGGTCTGCGGGGGCGGCGGGCGGCGGCCTCGGCGATCGCTTCGGGGTGGTGGGTCCGTACCCGTACGAGGTCCGAGATGCGCAGGCCGGTGGTCACGACGTGGGCTCCTGCGCGGGGACCGGGCCGCCCGCGAGGACGTGTTCGATCTCGGCCGGGCGGGGCATGGCGGAGGAGCAGGCGAGGCGGGAGGCGACGATGGCGCCGGCGGCGTTGGCGTACCGCATGGTCTGCTCAAGGTCCCAGCCGGCGAGGAGCCCGTGGCACAGGGCCCCGCCGAAGGCGTCGCCGGCGCCGAGACCGTTGAGTACCTCGACGGGTACGGGCGCGGCTTCGGCCGTCGTACCGTCGCGGTGGATGGCCAGCACGCCCTTGGGTCCCTGCTTGACGACGGCGAGTTCGACACCGGCGGCGAGGAGGGCGCGGGCGGCGGCGTACGGTTCGCGCTCACTGGTGGCGACTTCGCACTCGTCCAGGTTGCCGACAGCGACGGTGGCGTGGCGAAGGGCCTCGGCGTAGTACGAGCGGGCCTCGCCGGGGTCCGCGTTCTTCGAGGCTGCGTTCTTCCAGGCTGCGTTCTTCCAGGCTGCGTTCTTCCAGAACATGGGCCGCCAGTCGAGGTCGAAGACCGTCGCGCCACCCGCCCCCCGCGGGCCCCGCGCCTCCAGCGCCGCGAGCGTCGCCGAGCGGCTCGGCTCCTCGCACAGGCCCGTGCCCGTCATCCAGAAGATCCGCGCCGAACGGATCGCGTCCAGGTCCAGCTCCTGGGCCCGCAGCTCCAGGTCCGGCGCCTTCGGCTGCCGGTAGAAGTAGAGCGGGAAGTCGTCCGGCGGGAAGATCTCGCAGAACGTCACCGGCGTCGGCAGGTCGGCGACCCCGGTCACCCAGCGGTCGTCGACCCCGAACTCCCTGAGTGCCTCGTGGAGGTAGTCACCGAAGGGGTCGCTCCCGGTGCGGGTGATGACGGCCGTGCGCCGGCCCAGTCTGGCCGCCGCGACCGCCACGTTCGCGGCGGAGCCACCGAGGAACTTGCCGAACGCGTCGACCCGCGCCAGCGGGACACCGGCCCGCAGTGGATAGAGGTCGACTCCGATCCGGCCCATCGTGATCAGGTCGTACGGCTCGTACGAATTGGGCAGCATGCGCGTCCCTCCGGTCCGGCGACTGCACCCAGGTCTAGTGGGCGTCGGCGCATGCTGTCAACGGTTTGTCCTTACATTCGGACGAACCCTTGACACCTTTCGCGGACGGCCGGAAGGCTGGCGCCCATGACCTCTCCATCACCCGCACCGAACCGCATCCGGGTCGGTTCCGCCCCCGATTCCTGGGGAGTGTGGTTCCCCGACGACCCACGGCAGGTGCCCTGGGAACGGTTCCTCGACGAGGTCGCCGAGGCCGGTTACCGCTGGATCGAGCTCGGCCCGTACGGCTATCTCCCGACCGATCCCGCCCGCCTCGCCGACGAGACCCGCCGCCGCGAACTGTCCGTCTCGGCGGGCACGGTCTTCACCGGACTGCACCGGGGGCCGGAGGTCTGGGACGCCACCTGGCGGCACGTCGCGGACGTCGCCGAGCTGACCAGAGCCATGGGCGCGGAGCACCTGGTCGTGATCCCGTCGTTCTGGCGGGACGACAAGACCGGCGAGGTGCTGGAGGAGCGCACGCTGACGCCCGCTCAGTGGCGGACGCTCGCCCGGCAGACCGAGCGGCTCGGGCGCGAGGTGCGTGAGCGGTACGGGCTGAAGATCGTCGTCCACCCGCACGCGGACACCCACATCGACAGCGAGGAGAACGTCACCCGCTTCCTGGACGCGACCGACTCCGCGCTGGTGTCGCTCTGCCTGGACACCGGTCACTACGCGTACTGCGGCGGGGACAGCGTCAAGCTCATCGAGACGTACGGGGAGCGGATCGGCTACCTCCACCTCAAGCAGGTGGACCCGGAGATCCTCGCCGAAGTCGTCGCGAACGAGGTGCCGTTCGGGCCCGCCGTGGGGCGCGGCGTGATGTGCGAACCGCCCGCCGGGGTGCCGGCGCTGGAGCCCGTACTGGCGGCGGCCGGGCGGCTGGACGTCGACCTGTTCGCGATCGTCGAGCAGGACATGTACCCGTGCCCGCCGGACAAGCCGCTGCCGATCGCCCGGCGCACGCGCCACTTCCTGCGCTCCTGCGGCGCCTAGTAGCCCGCGACCCCCCGACCGCAAACGTCACATTCATTGAACTCCTGTCACACATGTCTCCGTTACGCGGGTCTTCCGTCACAGGCATACGACAGCCCCTCCCCGAACATCACCCTGCGTCGTTCAACGAGCACAGGCTGAGTGATCGCCAGCGTTCGCACCCCAGCCCCCCCGACGGCCCCCCGGCCGCCGCTGAGGTGCGCGCAGGGAGGTGCCACAGATGACTGACCGAAGACTCTGGTCGTACAAGGAGATCGCCGCGCACATCCGGGTCCAGCCGGACACCGTGCGCTCCTATCGCAAGCACGGACTGCTTCCCGCGCCCGACCACGTGGAGAGCGGCAAGCCGTACTGGTACGCGGACACCATCCGCACCTGGGTGTCACGCCGCCCGGGCAACCGAGGCCGCAGGGAATGAGACGCGCGGCGTCGGTCTCCAGGCGCTTGGAGACCGACGCCGCGCTCGGCCGATTCAGCCGCTAAATGCCGTTTTCACTTCACCTGTGCATTGATACACGCAAGATCCAGACATCTCACGCCATCCCATTGCTGATATGCCACGCCAGTCATTAGCAGGCTATTTCGTGAGGGCAAAAGTGCACGTCAGGGGGATGTTGTGGTGACGAAGTGTGCACCATAAGGAGACCTGGGAGTGAGTTGCCGGGCGGCCCGCGGGCGTGATTGCATCCACTTCGGGAACCCCATCGCATTTAATGAAAGGGCGAGTAATGCGCAATCACTTCACCTCCGAGGTCGAGACCAGCGAGCTTTCCGACAGCGCGCTGGACAGCATCTCCGGTGGTATGGCCAGCGCCAGCGCCGACGTCTCCGGTCACGCCGCCTCCGCGAGCGTCGGCGACGTCGCCGGTGCCGCCGGTTCCGTCGTGGCCTCCCTTCCCCTTTCGCAGGTCACCGGCCTCGTCTCGGTGCAGACCAACTGCATCTGAGAGCGACGCGGAAGCGTTACTCGACCCTCTGGTGCGACGAAATACCAGTAGGTCTGCCAGGACCCCGGAGCTTCCAGCTCCGGGGTCCTGCGCGTTTATTGGACGAGTCGCTGAAACGCCGGGGGAAGGAGTGGCATTCATACCCCCTAGGGGTATAGTCTGGGCAGCGTCAGACAGTCACGGCATCCCCGTGGCTTTCTGGAGCACCACGACTGCGTAAGCCTTCGAGAGGGAGAACCGACATGACCGCCGAGACCGAGACGAAGACCGAGGCCCCCGCGACCGGCTCCTGCTGCTCGCCGTCCGGCTCCTGCCACGACACGTCGGCCGTGGTCCAGGTGGGCGCCCTCACCACTGTCTACCAGGTGAGCGGGATGACCTGCGGCCACTGCGAGGGCGCCGTCGCCGGCGAGGTCTCGGAGATCCCCGGTGTCACTTCGGTGAAGGCGGTGGCCTCCACCGGGCAGGTGACGGTCGTCTCCGAGGCGCCGCTGGACGTGGAGGCCGTACGCGCCGCCGTCGACGAGGCCGGTTACGAACTCGTCGGCCAGGTCTGAGGCCCGCCCGAACCACCCGTATCACCTTCTTCGGCCGGGCCGTACCGGACCAGTTCATACTGGCTCCCGTACGGCCCAGCCTGTTTCCCTGGAGCGAGCACATGACCAGCACAGCGCAAGAGGCACCGGCGCCGACCGTGGACACCTCCCAGGTCGAGCTCTCCATCGGCGGCATGACCTGCGCCTCCTGCGCCGCCCGCATCGAGAAGAAGCTCAACCGGATGGACGGCGTCTACGCCACCGTCAACTACGCCACGGCGAAGGCCAAGGTCAGTTACGTCGACGGGGTGGCCGTCGCGGACCTCATCGCCACCGTCGAGAAGACCGGCTACACCGCCGAGCGCCCCGCACCGCCCGCCGCCGCCCCGCCGACGCAGGACACGGCGGCCGAGCGCCGGCACGGCGACGACCCCCAGCTCGTCTCGCTGCGGCAGCGCCTCCTGGTCTCGCTCGCCCTTTCCCTCCCCGTCGTCGTGCTCGCGATGGTCCCCTTCCTCCAGTTCGACAACTGGCAATGGCTTTCGCTGACCCTCGCCGCGCCGGTCGTCGTCTGGGGCGGGCTGCCGTTCCACCGGGCCACCTGGACCAACATCCGGCACGGCGCCGCCACCATGGACACCCTCGTCTCGGTCGGCACGCTCGCCGCCTTCGGCTGGTCGCTGTGGGCCCTGTTCTTCGGGCACGCGGGCATGCCCGGCATGCGCCACGGCTTCGAGCTGACCGCGACGCAGCGCACCGACGGCGCCTCGACGATCTACCTCGAAGTCGCCGCCGGAGTCGTCACGTTCATCCTCCTCGGCCGCTACCTGGAGGCGAAGGCCAAGCGGAAGGCCGGCTCCGCGCTGCGGGCGCTGATGGAACTCGGCTCAAAGGACGTGACGGTACTCAGAGGCGGTACGGAGGTACGCATCCCCGTGGACGCCCTCACCGTCGGGGACCACTTCGTCGTACGCCCCGGCGAGAAGATCGCCACGGACGGCACGGTCATCGAGGGCACCTCCGCGGTCGACGCGTCCATGCTGACCGGCGAGTCCCTGCCCGTGGACGTGACCGCCGGGGACACCGTCACGGGCGCCACCGTGAACGCCTCGGGCCGGATCGTCGTCGAGGCCACCAGCGTCGGCGCCGACACCCAGCTCGCCCGGATGGCCCGCCTCGTCGAGGACGCGCAGAACGGCAAGGCGCAGGTGCAGCGCCTGGCCGACCGCGTCTCCGCGGTCTTCGTACCGGTCGTGCTGCTGATCGCCCTGGGCACGCTCGTCACCTGGCTGCTGGTCACGGACGACCCGACAGCCTCCTTCACCGCCGCCGTGGCGGTGCTGATCATCGCCTGCCCGTGCGCGCTCGGCCTGGCCACGCCCACCGCGCTCATGGTCGGCACCGGGCGCGGCGCCCAGCTCGGCATCCTGATCAAGGGGCCCGAGGTGCTGGAGTCGACCCGGCGTGTGGACACCGTCGTACTGGACAAGACGGGGACGGTCACGACCGGCCGGATGGAGCTTCAGGACGTCGTCACGGCGCCCGGCACCGACCAGTCACTGCTGCTGCGCCTGGCCGGCGCGCTGGAGCACGCCTCCGAGCACCCGGTCGCGCAGGCCGTGGCGGCAGGCGCCGCCCAGCGGACGGGACCGCTCCCCGAGGTGGAGAAATTCGAGAACGTCCCCGGTCTCGGCGTGCGCGGCCTGGTCGACGGGCACGAGGTGCTCGTCGGGCGTGCGGCGCTGCTCGCCGAAGCGGGCGTGGAGCTGCCGCCCGAGCTGGCCGACGCCAAGGAGGCGGCGGAGGCCCGTGGGCGTACGGCGATGGCGGTGGCCTGGGACGGGTCGGCGCGCGGTGTCCTGGCCGTGGCGGACGCGGTGAAGGAGACCAGCGCGGAGGCGGTGGCGCGCCTGCGGGAGCTCGGCCTCACCCCGGTCCTGCTGACCGGCGACAACCGGGCGGTCGCCGAGTCGGTGGCACGTGCGGTCGGGATCGACCCGGGCGATGTGTACGCCGAGGTGCTGCCGCAGGACAAGGCCGACGTCGTGAGGCGGTTGCAGGCCGAGGGGCGCAGCGTGGCGATGGTCGGTGACGGCGTGAACGACGCGGCGGCCCTGGCCACCGCCGATCTCGGGCTCGCGATGGGCACGGGTACGGACGCCGCGATCGAGGCGGGCGATCTGACGCTCGTACGTGGAGATCTGAGGGTGGCGGCGGATGCGATCCTGCTGTCGCGCCGGACGCTGGGCACCATCAAGGGCAACCTCTGCTGGGCCTTCGGCTACAACGTCGCGGCCCTGCCGCTGGCGGCCGCCGGGCTGCTCAACCCCATGATCGCCGGATTTGCGATGGCGTTTTCCTCGGTGTTCGTAGTGACAAACAGCCTGCGGCTGCGTACCTTCACAGGACACACACAAAGTGAGGCACGTCACTGAGATTTGTGGGTAACCATTCGGCCCGCTCGCGAGTCTAAGTGGGCGATGCCAAGAACGTCTTGGGGGACGTTCGCGGAACTGTCTTGGGGGACGTTCCGGGCAAGCGTTGGCCGGGACACGTGCACCGGGGAGCTATGAGCGGCCCTCCCGTACGTACGCGTCCCGGCAGACCGCGTGTGGAGCTTGCGCACCCAACAGACGCCCGGCCGGATCCCGTGGGGGGAATCCGATCCGGGAAAAGGGAAGCGCCCCGCATCGTCGACCCGTGGGGGGATCGGCGGCGGGGCGCTTTCTGCACTGCGCCTGTGCGAGGGCTGAGAGGGTCAGCGGCTCTCGACCGGAACGAAGTCGCGCAGGACCTCGCCCGTGTAGATCTGGCGCGGGCGGCCGATGCGAGAACCCGGCTCCTTGATCATCTCGTGCCACTGGGCGATCCAGCCCGGCAGACGGCCCAGCGCGAAGAGCACCGTGAACATCTCGGTCGGGAAGCCCATGGCCCGGTAGATCAGACCGGTGTAGAAGTCGACGTTCGGGTAGAGCTTGCGCTCCACGAAGTAGTCGTCGGCCAGCGCGTGCTCTTCGAGCTTGAGCGCGATGTCGAGCAGCTCGTCGTCCTTGCCCAGGGCGGAGAGAACGTCGTGCGCCGCAGCCTTGATGATCTTCGCCCGCGGGTCGAAGTTCTTGTAGACGCGGTGCCCGAAGCCCATGAGCTTCACGCCGTCTTCCTTGTTCTTCACCTTGCGGATGAAGTTGTCGACGTCGCCGCCGTCGGCCTGGATGCCCTCCAGCATCTCCAGGACGGACTGGTTGGCGCCACCGTGCAGCGGGCCCCACAGGGCGCTGATGCCGGCGGAGATCGAGGCGAACATGTTCGCCTGCGAGGAGCCGACCAGACGCACGGTGGACGTGGAGCAGTTCTGCTCGTGGTCCGCGTGCAGGATCAGCAGCTTCTCCAGCGCCGCGACCACGACCGGGTCCGGCACGTACTCCTGCGCGGGGACCGAGAAGGTCATGCGCAGGAAGTTCTCGACGTACCCGAGGTCGTTGCTCGGGTAGACGAAGGGGTGGCCGATCGACTTCTTGTACGCGTACGCCGCGATGGTCGGAAGCTTGGCGAGGAGGCGGATCGTCGAAAGGTGACGCTGCTTCTCGTCGAACGGGTTGTGGCTGTCCTGGTAGAACGTCGACAGCGCGCTGACCACCGACGACAGCATGGCCATCGGGTGCGCGTCACGCGGGAAGCCGTCGAAGAACCGCTTCACGTCCTCGTGCAGCAGCGTGTGCTGGGTGATCTCGTTCCGGAAGGCGGCGAGCTCGTCGACCTTGGGAAGTTCACCGTTGATCAGCAGGTACGCCACCTCGACGAAGGTGGAGCGCTCGGCCAGCTGCTCGATGGGATATCCGCGGTAGCGCAGAATGCCCTGCTCACCGTCGAGGTAGGTGATCGCGGATTTGTAGGCGGCCGTGTTGCCGTATCCGCTGTCGAGAGTCACCAGCCCGGTATGAGCCCGGAGCTTCCCGATGTCGAAGCCCTTGTCACCGACGGTGCTGTCGATCACCGGGTAGGTGTACTCGCCATCGCCGTACCGCAGTACTACAGAGTTGTCGCTCACGTCATCCCTCACCGACGTAGTGCCTCTTCTTCGAGGTGCCCTGACTGTCTCTACCATCCCCCATTTGGCTCAGCAGAGTGCACTCGGGGTCGGCCATTAGGCCCATTCGCGGCACTCAGTGCCGCCAACCTGCTCATCCTGCCCCCTTACCCCCGGTTCTGGAAGTCGAGCGAGACGTTTGCCATGAACAGTCCCTCTATGGGGCGGTTTGCGCCACGGAAGGGCTCCTCACGATCCGCCCGGCGAGCCGGTGATCCAGCGCCGTACACCGCCTGCCTGCCGAAACGGTACGAACGGCCTGGCCGATCGCCTTGCGGGAGCCGACGAGCACGACCAGCTTCTTGGCCCGGGTGACCGCCGTGTAGAGCAGATTGCGCTGCAGCATCATCCAGGCCCCGGTGGTGACCGGGATCACCACCGCCGGATATTCGCTTCCCTGCGAGCGGTGGATCGTCACGGCGTACGCGTGCGCCAGCTCGTCCAGCTCGTCGAAGTCGTACAAAACCTCCTCGTCCTCGTCGGTCAGCACCGTCAGGCGCTGGTCGTCCGGGCTGAGCGAGGTCACTACGCCCACGGTGCCGTTGAAAACCCCGTTCTGTCCCTTCTCGTAATTGTTGCGAATCTGGGTCACCTTGTCTCCGACGCGGAACACCCGGCCGCCCAATCTTTTCTCCGGGAGGTCCGGCCTGGCGGGCGTGATCGCCTGCTGGAGCAGCCCGTTGAGCGCGCCCGCGCCGGCCGGGCCGCGGTGCATGGGGGCCAGCACCTGGATGTCGCGCCTCGGGTCGAGACCGAACTTCGCGGGGATGCGGCGGGCGGCCACGTCGACCGTGACCCGCCCGGCGTCCTCGGTCTCCTCCTCGGCGAAGAGGAAGAAGTCCGGGAGGCCCTGAGTGAGGGGGTGGACCCCGGAGTTGATGCGGTGCGCGTTCGTCACGACGCCCGACTGCTGGGCCTGGCGGAAGATCCGGGTCAGGCGGACGGAGGGAACCGGGCCGCCGTCGGCGAGGAGGTCGCGCAGCACCTCCCCCGCGCCCACCGAGGGCAACTGGTCGACGTCCCCGACAAGGAGCAGGTGCGCGCCCGGCGCCACGGCCTTCACCAGCTTGTTGGCGAGCAGCAGGTCGAGCATGGACGCCTCGTCGACGACGACCAGGTCGGCGTCCAGGGGGCGGTCCCTGTCGTACGCCGCGTCGCCGCCCGGCTTCAGCTCCAGGAGGCGGTGCACGGTGGACGCCTCGGTCCCGGTGAGCTCGGCCAGGCGCTTGGCCGCCCGGCCGGTCGGGGCCGCCAGTACCACCTTGGCCTTCTTGGCGCGGGCCAGCTCCACGATGGAGCGGACGGTGAACGACTTGCCGCAGCCGGGTCCGCCGGTCAGCACGGCGACCTTCTCGGTCAGCGCCAGCTTGACGGCCGCCTGCTGCTCGGGCGCCAGCTCCGCCCCCGTACGGCCCGCGAGCCAGGCCAGCGCCTTGTCCCAGGCCACGTCCCGGAACGCCGGCATCCGGTCCTCCGGGGCGCGCAGAAGGCGCTGGGTCTGCGCGGCCAGGGACACCTCTGCCCGGTGAAAGGGGACGAGGTAGACGGCGGTGACGGGGTAGCCCTCGCCGCCTTCCGCGGGCGGCACCTTCTCCCGTACGACGCCCTCGTCCGCGGCCAGTTCGGCCAGGCAGTCGATGACCAGGCCGGTGTCCACCTGGAGCAGCTTCACGGCGTCGCTGATCAGCTGCTCCTCCGGGAGGTAGCAGTGGCCCTGGTCCGTGGACTGCGACAGCGCGTACTGGAGGCCTGCCTTGACGCGCTCCGGGCTGTCGTGCGGGATGCCGACGGACTGAGCGATCTTGTCGGCGGTGAGGAAGCCGATGCCCCAGACGTCGGCGGCCAGACGGTAGGGCTCGTTCTTCACTATGGAGATGGAGGCGTCGCCGTACTTCTTGTAGATGCGCACCGCGATGGAGGTCGAGACGCCCACCCCCTGGAGGAAGATCATGACCTCCTTGATGGCCTTCTGCTCCTCCCAGGCCGCCGCGATCATCTTCGTCCGCTTCGGGCCGAGCCCCGGCACCTCGATCAGCCGCTTCGGCTCGGACTCGATCACGTCCAGGGTGTCGACACCGAAGTGCGTGGTGATCCGGTCCGCCATGACCGGCCCGATGCCCTTGATCAGCCCGGAGCCGAGATAGCGGCGGATGCCCTGGATCGTGGCGGGGAGCACGGTGGTGTAGTTCTCGACGGTGAACTGCCTGCCGTACTGCGCGTGGGAGCCCCAGCGTCCCTCCATGCGCAGCGACTCGCCGGGCTGCGCGCCGAGCAGTGACCCCACGACGGTGAGGAGATCGCCGCCACGGCCCGTGTCGACGCGGGCGACCGTGTAGCCGTTCTCCTCGTTGGCGTAGGTGATCCGCTCCAGGACGCCTTCGAGTATTGCGAGAGCCGCCGGAACCGCTGCTGCTGGACTGGACATGACCCGACGGTACCGCCGGGGTCCGACAGGGCGGGAAGCCTGTGGACGACTCGGTTGTCACTCCCGGTACGCAGAGGGCGGGCGGCGCTCAGAGCGCCACCAGGTCGACCACATTGATCACGATATGGCGGTTCGAAACGACGTACGTCACAAATCCGCCGGTGAACGCCGCCGACCAGCTGTTGTCTCTGTTGCTCGTAGCGGGCGGACCAAATGGGTTGAGTGCGAGACGCTTTTCAAGCTCTGCGAGTGAAGTGCGCTGAGGCGCGGAGAGCGCCGCTTTTCGCCGAGCAGCCCGGTCCGCGTAACGGATCGCGTAGGCGCTCACCCCTCGCCCCTCGCATTCACCGGATGATTGTCCGCGTCGTACGCGTTGCCTTCCTCGTCGCGGAAAACCATCCCCTCGGTGTCGCCCTCCGCCATGCGCTTGATGGTGTGCTCTACATCGTCCAGGTAGCCGGGAGTCGCGCAGGCACAGGCAAAGGGGAACCACTTGTCGAGTACACCGTCCAGGGCCGCGTGATCGAAATCGGCCGCCGCACTCAGCCATTCCTGCTCGAACGCCTGAAGCCAGTCCGGGCGTCGCTGCAGCGCCACCCGGACGGCCTCCGGGGTTCTCTCGCAGGCCTCCGGGTCCACTTCGAGGACCATGATCAGCTCCTTCGGTGGTGGGTACGGACGAGAGCGCCCATGCTAAAGCCGACCGGAACCACCCGCCCCGTGAACCGCATGGGCCGCCCCTGAAGGAGTGCTTCACTCCCGTTGGGAGTCGCCCTCCCCTCAATCACCTAGCTGTCGCCGTGCCCTCGCTCAGCCTCGGGGCCTCCATCCTCGTCGGGCATCAACTGACTCAGCAGCCCTCCCCTGCTTTCCGCGACGCGCTTGACGTCACGCAGCGACTCGGTCAGCCTGCTGGCGAGGTAGTGCAGCTGCCTGCCGGTCGCCCTGCGGTCGGCGAGCAGATCGGCCGCGTGACGGAGCAGATCGCCCGCCATGCCGAGCTGCACGCTCTCGGTGTTGTCCGCAACGCGGGACACATACCCGGTGCCGTCGCCGAGGACGTAGCACGGTTTACCCTCCGGGCCGGCCCACGGCAGCAGTCGCACCGTCCGGTGCTCACTCTTCACGCGGCGACCTCCACCCCATGAATCAGCCGAGGCCCGACGTCCACCCCGTGCACCGCGAGCCACAGCGCCCGCCGCCTCGCCCGCTGTTGTGCGCCGCCCTCCCCGTGCAGGGGGAACAGAAACCGCGACAGCGGCTCGAAGATACGGGCGATACAGTCCTTCATGTCGACCTGCTTTCTTCAGGTTGGCCATGCCCCCGGGCCGTTCACATCGGCCGCGGGGGACTGGTCTGCGCATTGACGCGCGATCGCTGCTTTCTGTAGCGACCCCCTCACACAGTGGCGTCACCCCTGGCTACGCTGCCAGTAGTCGGAGCTTGACAGCGCGCCCGTCAGGTCGGGGAGTTGGCCGCATGGAGAAAAGCCGCAAGTCGCGTACGCCACGTGAGAAGTACGGAGAGGAACTGAGACTCCGCCGGACAGCGGCGGGCCTTACCCAGGAGGCCCTGGGCGATCAGGTGGTGTGCTCACCGACACTGATCAGCCACTTCGAGGCAGGAAGGCGGCTCCCGAACCCTGATGACGCGCAGCGGATCGACCGGGCGCTGGGGACGGAGGGTTCTTCGCGCGCTGGTTGCAGGATCTGGAGACGAAGTACGCCGATCACTTCGCGGCCGTTGCCGAATTGGAGCAACAGGCTAAGTTGATCCAGCAATTCGCGCTCTCCCTGGTCCCTGGCCTGCTTCAGACGGACAGCTACGCGCGTGCGCTGTTCCGCGCTTACCGGCCGAATCACACGCGGGAAGAACTTGACAGAGACGTTGTCATCCGAACAGAGCGCTCCCGGATTCTCGACGGCCCGTTGAACCCGGTCGTATGGACCTTGCTGGACGAAGCCGTGCTCAGGCGCCGGGTCGGCGGACCCCACGTCATGACTGAACAGCTACGCAAGATCGCGGACATGGCCGAGACCGGCCGGCTGCGGCTGCATGTGCTGCCGTTCGGGGTCGGGGCGCACGCACTCCAGCAGAGTCTGCTCACCATCATGAGCTTTGAGGACTCCGCTCCGGCGGCCTACGTCGAAGGGCTGCTCACCGGGCACCTGATGGACGATCCGGCCCTGGTGAGCGCCAGTCAGACGGCCTACGCTCTTGCACTGAGCGATGCGATGTCGCAGCAGGAGTCACTGGCCCTCGTCAGGGCGGCAGTAGAGGAACACAAACATGGTCAACAGTGAGCACACCGTCTCCGACTCGTCCGTCCTCGCCGGGTGGTACAAGTCCAGCTACAGCGGCGGCGACCAAGGTGAATGTCTTGAGGTCGCGCGTGGCTACGCCGACGTGCCCGTACGGGACAGCAAAGCCGTGAACGGCCCGGCGCTCGTCTTCTCGGCTGACGGCTGGTCGTCGTTCGTCACCGCAGTCAGGGACGGCCGCATCGGCGCCTGACACGTCCGCTCGTCACGGCCCGGCCTGCGGGTCCTGGGCCGTCACGAGAAAGCTCAGACCCGAACCGAGCAGGCTAATCACGTGCGTGTTGGTGGCGAGACCACCAGACTCACGGGCATGAATACGAAGATCACCCGTATCAACACGCAGATCGAGGAACTGCAGAGCCGGCTGCGGGAGGCCGAGACTCATCTTGAACATCTCGCGCGAGGCGCTGGTCTCGGTGCTCGACCCGGATGTGGTGGTGCGGTCCGACGGTGGCGCGCTGGGGAGCCTGGTACGCCACGGCGCGCGGACGGTGGCCGGGCAGGCCATCGCCTTCGCCCGCTTCGCGCAGTACGCACACCCCGCGCTGGTCAACGGGACAGTGGGAGTCGTCGCGACCTCGGAGGGCCGGGCGCTCTCGGTCATGTCGTTCCGATTGCGCACGGGAAGGTCACCGCGATCGACACCCTCAACGACCCGGAACGCCTCCGCCGCCTGGACCTGTCCTTCCTGGACAGCTGACGGCCGGCCCACAGTTCGGTGCCGCGCGGACCGCGTCGGCAGCAAATATCCAACCGCCCTACCAGTCTCACCAGCCCCATCGAACACGGATACACTCATTCCTCAACCAGCCGCCCTGCACCAGGTAGTTGGGTCAATACGGGGGTATTTTTGGTGAGAAGTTCACGGAACTCCGGAACGCAGCCACGCGCCACCACCCTCACCCGCAAGGCGGGGTGGGCATGGCATCGGATTTCGCACGCCTGATGAAGCAGGATTTCAGCGACCTGAAGGCAGCAGCAGCCGCCTGGCGGAAGCTCGCCACCTGCGCGGACGAGGCCGTCGACCGGCACCGCACCAAAGTGACAGGGCCGCTCCACGCCACCTGGAAGGGTGACGACGCCGACAGCGCCCTGCGGTTTCTCGAGAATGTGGAGGCGCGGCTGGGAATCGTCCAGACGGAAGGCATGGCGATAGCCGTCGTACTGGACGATGTGCGCTTCGAGATGGAGAGCGCACAGAACAAGCTCCGCAACGCCGTGAAGCGGGCCGAGGAAAACCACTACAAGGTCGACGACGACGGCTGGGTCAGTGACCCCACCACCTCTTCGCTCCCCCGCAACGACCCGGACAGCCAGCAGGTCATCAACGGCCGCAGCGGCCCGCTCGGCGAGTACCGGTCGTGGATCGACGAGGCGCTGAAAGAGGCCCGCAAGGGGAGCGCCGACGGGCACCGGGCGCTGACCCTGCTCAACGGGGACGTCATGGACGGCCAGGGGCCGAACGGCACCATGGAGTCCACAAAGGACGTGAAGGAGGCCATGAAGGCCATCGGCGTCGAGGGGCCGCAGATCCCCGAGAACGACCCGAAGGCCGCCGCCACGTGGTGGGACGCCCTCAGCCCGGAGGAGCAGCGCGAGTACACCACGCTCTATCCGCGGGAGATCGGCGCCACCGACGGCCTGCCCACCACCGTACGCAACGACGCCAACCGCACGGCGCTCACGCAGGAGAACGCCTACCTCCACTTCGCGGGCCACCCCAGCGACCTCTACCCCGACGACAACCCGCAGGAGTTGCGCAAGCGCATGCACAACATGGAGGTCCTGCAGAACCGGCTCGACGAGGGTGACGCGGCTCCCAAGGGCAAGGAGTTGTACCTCCTCGGCTACGACACCAAGGGCGACGGGCGGGCCATCATCGCGATGGGCAACCCCGACACCGCCGACCACACCGCGGTCCTTGTACCGGGCACCAACACCGAGATGGACAGCGTACCGGGGCAGCTCAACCGCATAGAAGCACTCCAGGATGCCGGCACGAAACACAGCCGGGATGAATCAGTGGCGACCGTGAGCTGGCTGGGCTACGACGCCCCCGAAGCCTCAGCCACCGACTTCAACAGCGTCGGTGGAACGGGCCGCGCCGAGGATGCCGCCCCCGATCTGCGGCAGTTCATCGAGGGCACCCGGGCCTCCCACGAAGGGCCGCCGAGTCACACCACCGTCGTCGGCCACAGTTACGGATCGACGGTCGTCGGCGCCGCCGCGGCGGGCGGCGACGGTCTCGGCGCGGACGAGATCGTCGTGGCGGGAAGCCCCGGCATGACCGTCGACAGGGCGTCCGACCTACAGATGAACCCGGACCACGTATGGGTCGGGGGATCGAGGAACGACGGCATCATCGACGGCGCCTCCGACCTGACACTGGGCGAGAACCCGATGGAGGAACCGTTCGGCGGCCACAACTTCGAAGTCAGCAACGAGGGCGACCACAGTGCTTACTGGGACGAGGGCAGCGTCTCACTGGACAACCAAGGGAAGATCATCGCCGGTGTGCCGCCGACGGAGACCCCCAAGGAGGACAACGATGTTCCGCTCCTCCCCTGGTAGAGCGACTCCGCTCCGGGCCGCGATCACCGCGGTCGCCGTACTCATCACAGGAGGCTGCATGCCCGCCGACGACGACAGCAAGGACATCAACGCACCGCTGCCCCGGATGACCAGGCAAGCCGCGCTGAAGTGGGCGCAGGACTACACCGCTTACATGGGCGGGATCGCGGGTGTCGACATCGACCGCTCCACCGAGGTCCCGCGCTTCCGCAACTGCGTGGGCAAGAACGACGAAGTGGCCGAGGACGGACGGTTCACCCTCACCTACTACGTCTTCGCCGAGGTGCCGCACACCCAGCACACCGCCGCAGTCCGGGCGTTGAAGAGCCGGCTGGAGAAGGAGGGTTACGAGATGGCCGGGTACCGCGAATACCAGGACGCCTACTACAGCGCCTCGCTCTCCGCGCGCCACAAGGAGCACGGGTACACCGTCATGGCCGACACGAACAAACCGAAGAAGACCTCGCCCGACTCCATGTCCTTCTCCGCCAACGTCCCTTGCATGCTCCCGCCGGACGCCGAGCAGCAGCAGTTCTGAAAGGGGTTGACCCATGTCGTCAGAGCCCAAGGTCGACCCCGCCGAGCTGCGCGCCTCCGCGCACGCGGAGGACGGGACGGCCCAGGACATGAAGGGGCCTTCGGGCACCGCCGTACGCGAATCTGCCACAGCGGCGGCGTCGCTGGCGGGCTGGCAGGTCAGCGCAGCCCTGCAGACCATCGCGGACAGCTGGAAGCCGGCCCTGGCCGGGCTGGACCAGCGGATGCGTACGGGAGCCACGAATCTGCGCTCGTCCGCGAACGGCCATGAGTGGAACGACCGTGCCACGGCGAAGGACTTCGAAGGCATGGACACCGTCGGCACCATGTCCGCGCCCGCCTCGGGCGGCGTCGCACCGCCCACGGCCCGGCTCCCCGATGGCCAGTGGAATCCCAGCGACACCTCCCCCACCCATGAGTTCGGGCCGCCGCCCGCTGGCGACTTCGACGTCACCGCGCGCGACCCGCGCGGCGACGGGGGATCCGCGATGCCGACGTACAACCCGGGTACGGCCGGCTAAGAACTCCTACTGAGGTTTTCGGGTTGTCGTCGGGTAGTGACGGTTCATGATCTCTGCGGTATGCCGGTGGTATGCGTTATCCGGAGGGTGGGTGCCTGACCGCTGAGCGTCGGGCATTTCGGGAGAAGATCCGGCTCCAGGCAGGCGAGCGGTTCGCGGCGGGTGAGAAGACCGCTGCAGTCGCGGAGGATCTGCGGGTGAGTGTGCGGTCGGTGGAACGCTGGCGCCGGGCCTGGCGCGAGGACGGTCTTGAGGGTCTGCGCTCTGCCGGGCCGGCGAACTCCCCGACCGTCACCAACGCCCGGCTATCACCACATCACCGTGGTCGAGGCCGGCCGGACGGCGTACTTGGCGGGACAGTGCCCACTCGACCCCGATGGATCCCTCGTCGGTTCGGGTTCCCCGGACGCGCAGATCGATCAGGTCGCGGCAAACGCACTGGCCGCGGTTGGAGCCCAACCGCAGCATGTCGTTCGCTCGGTGATCTACGTGTGCAGCGACGACACCGACGTCCTGGGCGCCGCGTGGCGCCGTCTCACCGGCTCGGTCATCGGTCCGGCGTTCACCACTGCCAGCACGCTCCTGAGCGTCACACAACTCGGCTTTTGCGGACAGCTCGTTGAAGTGGATCTCACCGCGCCACTGCCCGAGTGAGCGGAAAACCAAGGAGGCCCGGTCCGTCGACCGGGCCTCTCAGATTCCCCTCCCGCACAGGCCTCCCTGAATCCCCCCGGATCCCTCCCCAGAGGCCCTGATGCAAAGTAGGACCCGCGAAGGGGCAGGACGGTTGCACGGAGATCTGGATTTATTTGGCAAGGACACAAGATGGCTCCGGATGATCAGAGATTGATCACAGCCGCAGCGTTTCGGTCATGAACGGAGTACGTGCGTGACGTAGCGGTCCGCCACTTCGGCCAGCACTTCCGCGCCGTCGCGGGACCAGAGAGTCTCGTTGAAGATCTCCACCTCGATCGGCCCCGCGTAGCCGGTCGCGTCCACCAGCTCCCGGAAACGGCGGAAGTCGACCGCGCCGTCTCCCAGTTGCCCCCGCCCCAGCAGTACACCGGCGGGCAGCGGAGTGATCCAGTCCGCCAGCTGGAAGGCGGCGATGCGGTCGCCCGCGCGGGCGATGCCGTCCGCGATCCGGTCGTCCCACCACAGGTGGTACGTGTCGACGACCACGCCCACCCGGCCGGAGGGGAAGCGCTCGGCGAGGTCGAGCGCCTGGCCCAGGGTCGACACCACGCAGCGGTCCGAGGCGAACATCGGGTGCAGCGGTTCGATGGCCAGGCGTACGCCCCGCTCGGCGGCGTACGGCGCCAGCTCCGCCAGCGCGTCCGCGATGCGTTCGCGCGCCGCGTGCAGGTCACGGCTGCCCGCCGGGAGCCCGCCGGACACCAGGACCAGGGTGGCCGTCCCGAGGGTGGCGGCCTCGTCGATGGCCCGGCGGTTGTCGGCCAGGGCGGCGGTGCGGTCGGCGCGTCCGACCGCCGTGAGGAACCCGCCCCGGCACAGGCTGGTGACGGCCAGCCCCGCGTCCCGCATCAGCCGGGCGGCACGCTCGACGCCGTACTCCTGGACCGGGGCGCGCCACAGACCCACGCCAGGGACGCCCGCCTTCGCGCACCCCTCGGCCAGCTCGGGCAGCGACCACTGCTTGATGGTCTCCTGGTTGAGGGAGAGTCGGGAGAGGTCGCTCGGTGTTACGGCGCTCACTGGTCCACTCCGTGCAGGGTCAGGAAGGTCTTCATACGTGCTTCGGCAAGAAGCGGGTCCGGGAACAGGCCCAGGCCGTCGGCCAGTTCGTACGCCCGCGACAGGTGGGGCAGCGAGCGCGCCGAGTGGAGGCCGCCGACCATCGTGAAGTGCGACTGGTGGCCCGCGAGCCAGGCGAGGAGGACAACACCCGTCTTGTAGAAGCGGGTGGGGGGCTCGAAGAGGTGGCGGGACAGCTCGACCGTGGGGTCGAGGAGTGCGCGGAACGTCTTCGCGTCGCCTGTGTCGAGGGTACGGACCGCCTCCGCCGCCAGGGGACCCAGCGGGTCGAAGATGCCCAGCAGCGCGTGGCTGAAGCCGTGGTCGTCGCCCGCGATCAGCTCGGGGTAGTTGAAGTCGTCGCCCGTGTAGCACCGCACGCCCTTCGGCAGGCGGCGGCGCAGGTCGATCTCGCGCTGGGCGTCCAGGAGGGAGATCTTGATGCCGTCGACCTTGTCGGGGTGCGCGGTGATGACCTCCAGGAAGGTCTCCGTGGCGGCATCCAGGTCCGTACTGCCCCAGTAGCCGTCGAGCGCCGGGGCGAACATCGGGCCCAGCCAGTGCAGGATCACCGGCTCGCCCGCCTGGCGCAGGAGGTGACCGTACGTCGCCAGGTAGTCCTCGGGGCCGCGGGCGGCGGCTGCAAGCGCCCGTGACGCCATGAGGATGGCGCGGGCGCCGGTCGATTCGACCAGGGCGAGCTGTTCCTCGTACGCGGCGGTGACCTCCGGGAGCGTGTGGGTGGCTCCCGGCGCGAGCTGGTCGGTGCCCACGCCGCAAGCGATCTGCCCGCCCACCGACACCGCCTCCGCGGCCGAGCGGCGGATCAGCTCGGCCGCCCCCGGCCAGTCGAGGCCCATGCCGCGCTGCGCCGTGTCCATCGCCTCCGCCACCCCCAGGCCGTGCGACCACAGGTGCCGGCGGAAGGCGAGCGTGGCGTCCCAGTCGACCGCGGCGGGCGAGTCCGGCGATACGTCGGCGTACGGGTCGGCCACCACATGCGCCGCCGAGTAGACCGCGCGGGAGGTGAGGGGGGCGCCGTGCGGTGCGAGGGCGAGGGGTTCGGAGCGGGGCTCGTACGTACCGTGCGGCAGCCTGATCGTCACAGCGACAGCTCCGGTACGTCGTAACGGCGGCCCTCGGCCGACGACTTGAGGCCCAGCTCCGCGAGCTGGACGCCGCGCGCCCCGGCCAGCAGGTCCCACGTGTACGGCTCGTCGAGCGCCACGTGGCGCAGGAACAGCTCCCACTGCGCCTTGAAGCCGTTGTCGTACGTGTCGTTGTCGGGCACTTCCTGCCACTGGTCGCGGAAGGAGTGAGTGACCGGGAGGTCGGGGTTCCACACCGGCTTGGGGGTCGCACTGCGGTGCTGCATACGGCAGTTGCGCAGGCCGGCGACTGCGGAGCCGTGCGTTCCGTCGACCTGGAACTCCACGAGCTCGTCGCGGTTCACACGTACCGTCCAGGAGGAGTTGATCTGCGCCACCGCGCCGCCCTCCAGCTGGAAGATGCCGTACGCCGCGTCGTCGGCGGTGGCGGCGTACGGCTTGCCCTGCTCGTCCCAGCGCTGCGGAATGTGCGTCGTGACGTGCGACTGGACGGTCGTGACGCGGCCGAACAGCTCGTGCAGCACGTACTCCCAGTGCGGGAACATGTCGACGACGATGCCGCCGCCGTCCTCCGCGCGGTAGTTCCAGGAGGGGCGCTGGGCGTCCTGCCAGTCGCCCTCGAAGACCCAGTAGCCGAACTCTCCCCGGACGGACAGGATCTCGCCGAAGAAGCCGCCGTCGATCAGGCGCTTCAGCTTGAGCAGGCCCGGAAGGAAGATCTTGTCCTGTACGACGCCGTGCTTGATGCCGGCGTCACGGGCGAGGCGGGCCAGGGCGAGGGCGGCGTCGAGGCCGGTGGCCGACGGCTTCTCCGTATAGATGTGCTTGCCCGCGGCGATGGCCTTTCTGAGGGCCTCCTCGCGGGCGGACGTGACCTGCGCGTCGAAGTAGACGTCGATCGTCTCGTCGGCGAGGACGGCGTCAAGGTCTGTGGACCAGTGGGTGAGGTGGTGGTGCTCGGCGATCTCCTGGAGCGCGTGTTCGCGGCGGCCCACCAGGACGGGCTCCGGCCACAGGACCGTGCCGTCGCCCAGGTCCAGGCCGCCCTGCTCGCGGATGGCGAGGATCGAGCGGACGAGGTGCTGCCGGTATCCCATCCGGCCGGTGACGCCGTTCATGGCGATGCGCACTGTCTTGCGTGTCACGTAAGTTTCCTCCGTACGGCCATAGCAAGCGCTTTCTATGCGCTATGAAGCTAGCCTGCGTACCGCGGCTCGTACAAGACCCCATCCGGAGGACGACCAGATGACAGTGACGTTGGCGGACGTGGCAGCCCGCGCCCAGGTGTCGCCGGCCACCGTCTCCCGTGTGCTCAACGGCAACTACCCGGTCGCCGCTGCGACCAGGGAGCGGGTGCTGCGCGCCGTCGACGACCTCGACTACGTACTGAACGGGCCGGCGAGTGCGCTTGCCGCGGCGACGTCGGATCTCGTGGGGATCCTGGTGAACGACATCGCCGACCCCTTCTTCGGGATCATGGCCGGGGCGGCCCAGTCGCAGATCGGCGGGCCGGAGGGGGCGGGCGCGGGGCGGGCGGGCGGCGAGAAGCTCGCGATCGTCTGCAACACGGGGGGATCGCCGGAGCGGGAACTCACCTACTTGACGCTGCTGCAACGGCAGCGCGCCGCCGCGGTGATTCTGACCGGGGGCGCGCTCGAGGACCCCGGCCACTCGACGGCGGTCGCGGCGAAGCTCGCGAAGCTGGCGGACGGGGGCGCGCGGGTGGTGCTGTGCGGACGGCCGCCGTTGGCTGTGCCGGGGGGTGGGGGTTCGGTTGCGGCGGCGCTGGCCTTCGACAACCGGGGCGGGGCGCGGCGGCTGACCGAGCATCTGCTGGCGCTGGGGCATCGGCGGATCGGGTACGTCGCCGGGCCGGTGGAGCGTACGACCACCCGGCATCGGCTGGAGGGGCATCGGGACGCGATGGACGCGGCGGGGCTGGGCGGAACGGTCGACCACCTGACGGTGCACGGGCCGTACGACCGGCAGTCCGGGTACGACGCGACGCTGGAGCTTCTGCGGCGGGAGCCGGAGCTGACGGCGGTGGTCGCCGCGAACGACACGGTGGCGCTGGGCGCGTGTGCGGCGTTGCGGGAGCGGGGGCGGAGCATCCCGGACGACGTGTCGGTGGCGGGCTTCGACGACCTGCCGTTCTCGGCGGACGCGATGCCGGCGCTGACGACCGTACGGCTGCCGCTGTACGAGGCGGGGGCGCGGGCGGGGCGGCTCGCGATGGGGCGGGAGGCGGCGCCGCCGGGGGGTATCGCTTCGGTGCCGGCGGAGTTGATGGTGCGGGGGTCTACGGGGGCTCCGCGGGGGTGACGCCGGTGGGTCTCGGGCGGGGGCGGGCCGCTCCGGGGGCGGCGTTCGGGACTGCATGATTCAGCCGCGGACCGGCGTTCCTTGTACGACGCCCACTCCCTGCGCACACATCACGCTCTACGTCCCGAACACCACCCCCTGCGCGTCCCGCCCCCTCGCGTGGGTGGGCGGTGAACCGGCGCCCCGGTGGGGGTCAGTGATCAGCCGCCAGCGCCTTCGCCACCTGCCCGAAGAAGGCCGCATGTGCTGCGCTGCTGGCCGGGAGTTCCGGATTCCAGGGGATTACGCGGGCGTTGCCCGTGCGGGTCCGGTCGAGCGTGGCCGCGTTGGCGCGGGTGTCCGCCAGGATGATCTGCGGGGCGAGCGCCGCAGCCTCGGGCCAGGCGACGGTGGACCAGTTCGCGCCGCCCCCGGCGGGCGGCTCCACCAGGCGGACGCCCAGTGCGGCCAGGGCACGCAGGTCGGGCCAGGAGTCGGGGCGCGCGAGGTGGACCTGGTCGTCACCGGCCGGGGAGAGTGCCAGGACCCTGGGTGCGTCGTCCGTCGCGACGGTACGGAGCCGCTCGCGCGCGGCCTCCAGGGCGACCGGGGGCTCCGCACCGCCCAGCGCGGCCGCCAGCGCGGCGAAGCGTCCCCGGATCTCGTCGAGCGAGCGGCCCTGCCCGACGTCCAGTACGACGACCGGGACCTGCGCCTCCAGGTGCTTGGCGGCGTCCGGCTCGATTCCGTACACGTGACCGCCTCCGTAGCTGACGGCCACGACGAGGTCCGCTCCGGAGGAGAGCAGGCGGTCGGGGTCGAGGGAGGCGCCCGCGCCGAAGTAGGTGACTGCGCCGAGGGGGAGGTGCCCGGACTTGGCACGGTCGGGAGCGTCGCCGTCGTGGTAGGAGCCGAAGATGCCCAGGGGAAGTAAGCCGTGGTCCCAGAGGGTGGCTCCGGCCTGGATGTAGGCGACGATCCTGGTGGGCCACGTGGGGGCCGACGACAACTGCCCGCGGTCGTCGGTGAACTGCCATATGGCTTCTGCTGCTGTCATGGGCGAGTCCTGCCCCGCAGGGAGCTTCCGTACGCGACCGTCCAGTCCGCGCGTGCGTCCGCGATCCGGGCGACCTGCTGGTCCGTACGGTGATCGATCTCGCTTACGAGGCGGGGTATCGGGAAGTCGTGCTGTGGACGAATGATGTGCCGGCGGCGGCGCGGAAGATCTAAGGAGCATGACTGTGAAGTACGCCTTTTCCACCCTCGGGGTGCCGGGCATGCCGATGAGCGATGTCGTACGGCTCGCGAACGCGACGGGTTACGACGGCGTGGAACTGCGCGCGCACCCCGAGGAGCCGGTGCATCCGGGCATCGGTGTGGAGGAACGGGCGGACGTGGTCGAGCGGTTCGACGGCGCGGGCGTGCGGATCCTGGCAGTGGCGGGGTACGCGCGGGTGGCGGCCCCGGGCGAGGACGAGCCCGTACACGAGGAGCTTCGCGGCCTGCTGGCGCTGGCGCGGGACCTGGGAGCACCGTACGTACGGGTCTTTCCCGGCGGCGGTGACGAGCAGAGCCAGGAGGAGGCGGACGCGACGGCGGCCCGCCGCTTGGGCCTGGCGGCGGAGACGGCGGCCGACCTTGGCGTACGCATTCTGCTGGAGACGCATGACTCCCATCGCACGGGCGCGGCGGCCGCGCGCGTCCTGGGGCCGGTGGGGCACAAGAACGTGGGCGCGCTGTGGGACGTGATGCACACCTGGCTGGGCGGCGAGGCCCCGGCGGCAGCACACGCCGTACTGGCCCCGCACCTGGGATACACCCAGGTCAAGGACATCGCGTCGGCCGACGACACGACGCCGGTGGCGCTGGGGGCGGGAGTGCTGCCGCTGGACGAGTGCGTGGGGCTGCTCGACGACGACGCGTGGGTGTGCTGGGAGTACGAGAAGCGCTGGTACCCGCAGGCCCCGGACCTGCCGGGCATGCTGGCGGCGGGCCGGGAGTACGTAGAGCAACTGCGAGGCTGAGAGGGGGCAGGGGCACTGGCCGGGCGTGGGCGGGGCGTTCCCTTGGCAACTGCGAGCCGTCCGCGGAAACGCAACGAACTCCGCACTTGACGCGCCCCAACGCCCCACGAACCCCACCCGTCACAGCCGTATCGCTTTCAGCCCTCACGGGAGCGTTTCCTCCCGCGTCCGCCGCATGGGAGGCGCGGACGACCAGCCGCTGGGATGAGGAGATGGTCCCACCAACGGCCGTTCCCGCACCCGCTGAGCCAGGGGCCGCACCACCCCCTAGACCTCACGCGCCCCACTCACCGGACCCGTCGCCCGGCAGCGCACGAGCAACCACTTGCCGGGCCGTCGCCGTGGGCTCCCCCCGGGGGCCGCCCCCCCAGAAGCATTGCGGCGGAGGTCCGGCGGTCAAGGGTTAAGCGAAGCGCAATCGCCGCAGGCGACGCGACGCAGGAGCGCCCTTGAGGGGCGGGCCTCCGACGCCAACCTTGGCAAAGGCGACCCCCACCCCAGACGCAACCAACGCCCCCAGACCACCGCGAAGCCCTGCTCCCCGTCACCCCACCTGACCCGCTCCCCACGCATCCGCACCATTTCCGGGAGACCCGCGCATCCGGGGGAACCTGCCGGCAGCCGGTTCCGTCAAACCGGCGTACTGCTGGTGAGTCTCCGCAGAGCGGTGTCGGCACTCGCTGCTGGCTGCGATCGCTGACTCCCCTCTCCAACCGCCTGCGGCCGGCAGCACAGCCGCCACTGGTGCGCCCCCTCGAATGCGCCAGTGGCGGCGCCCTCCCCCGGCCCGTCGCACTTTCCGGCCACCTCGCCCCCTTTCCGACACGGGCTCCTTTGTGCTGCCGCACCCTTGACCTGGCAGTTAGTTTCCGGATATCCGTGACTCCTTGGAAGTTTCCTTCAACTCCCTTGTCGAGTACGGCCGTAAGGAGCTCACGTGCACGACCACCGCACCTCCAGACGCACCCTGCTCACCGCGACCGCCGCCGCAGTGGCCGCGACCGCCATCAGCACGACGCCTGCCCTGGGCATGTCCGAAGCGTCCGACGCGTCCGTCACGGCCTCCACCCGGGACCGTCTCAAGCACCTCATCTCCCGGATGAGCCTGGAGGAGAAAGTCGGCCAGCTCTTCGTGATGCGGGCCTACGGGCACTCCGCGACCGAGCCCGACCAGGTCGACATCGACCTCAACCTGAAGGAGATGGGGGTCAGGACCGCCGCCGAACTCGTCGCGAAGTACCACGTCGGCGGCATCATCTACTTCGCCTGGGCGCACAACACCCGCGACCCGCACCAGATCGCCGATCTCTCCAACGGAATCCAGCGCGCCGGCCTCGCGCAGGACACCCCCGTCCCCCTCCTCATCTCCACCGACCAGGAGCACGGCATCGTCGCCCGCGTCGGCAGGCCCGCGACCCTCATGCCGGGTGCGATGGCGCTCGGGGCCGGCGGGTCGCGCTCCGACGCGCGGAAGGCGGCGCAGATCGCCGGGGCCGAGCTCGCGGCCATGGGCATCGTGCAGAACTACGCGCCCGTCGCGGACGTCAACGTCAACCCCGCCAACCCCGTCATCGGCGTACGGTCCTTCGGGGCCGATCCACAGGCCGTCGCCGGGATGGTCGCCGCGCAGGTCAAGGGCTACCAGAGCGCCGGAATCGCCGCCACTTCCAAGCACTTCCCCGGGCACGGCGACACCAAGGACGACAGCCACTACTCCCTCCCGACGATCCGTCATACCGCCGAGGAGTGGGAGGAGCTGGACGCCCCGCCGTTCCGCGCCGCCATCGCCGCCGGCATCGACTCGATCATGACCGCGCACATCGTCGTACCGGCGCTCGACAAGAACGAGGCCCCGGCGACACTCTCCGAGCCGATCCTGACCGGCGTTCTGCGCGAGCGCCTCGGCTACGACGGAGTCGTCGTCACCGACTCCCTCGCCATGGCCGGCGTACGCCAGAAGTACGGCGACGACCGCGTGCCCGTCCTCGCTCTCCTCGCCGGGTGCGACCAGCTCCTGAACCCGCCGAACCTGCCCGTCGCCTGGAACGCCGTCCTCAAGGCGGTCCGCGACGGCGAACTGAGCATGGAGCGGATCGAGGAATCGATCCTGCGCATCCTGCTGCTCAAGGCCAAGCTCGGGCTGTTCCGCGACCCCTACGTCTCCCACCAGGGCGTCGACCGGACCGTCGGCGTACGCGCGCACCTCACCGCGGCCGACAGGATCGCCGAGGCGACGACCACCCTGCTCACCAACGACGGCGGTCTGCTGCCGCTCAGTCGTCGTACGCACCGGAACGTGCTCGTGGTCGGGGCCGACCCCGCGTCCCCCACCGGGACCACCGGGCCGCCCACCACCGCCGTCGCCGGAGCCCTGAGGGAGCTCGGCTTCACCGCCACCGCCCTGTCGACCGGGATCACCCCGACCCAGGCGAAGATCAAGGAAGCGGTGGCGGCGGCCAAGGGCAAGGACGTGGTGGTCGTCGGGACGTACAACGTCACGGCGAGCAGTCCGCAGCGCACGCTCGTCCGCGAGCTGGCCGCGACGGGGGTGCCCGTCGTCACCCTCGCTATCCGCAATCCGTACGACATCGCCCAGCTCAAGGGGACCGGATTCGCCGCGAGCGTGGCGGCGTATTCCTGGACCGATGTCGAACTGCGCGCGGCCGTCCGCGTCCTCGCCGGCCAGAAGGCGCCGGAAGGGAAACTGCCCGTTCCGGTGCAGCGTGCGGACGATCCGGCGAAGGTGCTGTATCCGGTCGGGTACGGGCTCACGTATTAGCTCAGGCATGAGGCGTACGCGCTCGTACGCCCGGACCACCGGCGCACCACCTCCAAGTGGCGCAAAGCCCCCCGCGCGTCTGGCGTGCGCCCGCTCCGGCGGGTCACGCTGGGTGGACGTACCGGGGGGTTTCGCATGCGTCGCACGGATCGGTCCAGGGGGGTGGCGTGCGCGCTGCTGCTCGTCGCGGTGGGCGTCGCGGCGACGCTGACCGGCTGCCAGAAGTCATCAGGTGCGGCCGGTGGCAGCGACCTCGCCGGCAGCGTCACCCCGTCGGGTTACGGCGCCACGTTCCTCGGCATCGGTGAATGCAGCTCGCGCGGGCGCGCCTTCCGTGAGGTGTCCTGCGCGAGCGAGAAGGCCGCTGCCCGCGTGCTGGCCCGGCACGAGGGGCTCCAGGCCGACGGGCCCGCGTGTCCGCCCCGTACGGACTTCGTCCTGCACATCTCCGAAAGCAGGCCCGCCTTCGACGAGGACGGCGACGGGTCCGTGCCGCGCGGGTTCGCGTGCATGCGCAATCTGGAGGAGCCGCATCCCGGTGATCCGGGCAAGGGCGGCGGGCCGCGGACGGTCGTCGGGGACTGCCTCTACACCGCGCGCAAGGGGCAGGTGAAGGAGACGCCGTGCGACGGGTCGGGCGAGATGGCGGCGGAGTACGAGGTCGTGGCCGCCGTGCAGCGGCGGGCGCAGTGCCCGCCCGCGACGCAGTTGTACGTCCAGCTGGGCGGGGACAAGGCGGTGGGCTGCGCCCGCCGGGTGTGAGGTTCCGCGGTTCGCGGTTCCCCGTCGGCGGGCGCAGCCGGCTGGGCGTTACGGGCGCAGGGTCTGCTTCTGCTCCACGTCACGCTTGTCCAGCTTCGCGTCGTACTTCGCCAGCGGCTTGGCCTTCGCCGGGTCCTTCTGGACGGCGGCCGGAGCGACACCCGCCCATTCGAGGATCTCCGCCGTCGCCTTCGCCTTCTCCTCCGGGACGAGGCCCGCGACGTTGGCGCCGTGGTTGGCGCCGGGCGCGGTGTAGACGTACGAGTCGCGCGCGCCCTTGCCGAGGCGGAACGGTTCGGCGCTCCACGGGTCGTTCTGCCCGTTCACGAACAGCATCCGCGTGGCGTTGTGCCGCACCCAGCTGTCCACGTCCCGCATCGCGCTCGGGCTGAACTTCATCGGGATGTCGCGCGGCACGTAGACGCGCGGCTGGAAGAAGTCCGGGCCGTACCTCATCAGGCCGTCGAGGTGCGGGTACTTGACCTGCGGCGCGCCCAGCTGGGTGCCCGCCTGGTAGTAGTACGGCGTGTACGTCGCCAGGCTCTCGTCGCTGTAGGCGGCGAAGCCGGAGATGGCGTCGACGTAGTCGTAGATGACCTGGTCGGAGGAGTCGGCCGCGGGCACGTCCGCGCAGTCGCTCTCCTTGCTGTACTGCCAGAAGGCCCACACGAAGTCGAGGACCGTGGACTCGTACGCCTTGTCCAGGCTGCCGATGGTGTCGAAGGTGGCGTTGTTGGCGTCCGCCCACTCCTTCACCTTGGCGCTCAGCGGGCCGCGCCGCTCAAGTGCCTCGCGCTGTACGGCGCCCAGCGCGTCGCGGCACTCCTTGGTGCCGACGCCCCGGAAGAAGCGGTCGTACGCCGCGTCCTCCTTGTTCACCACGTCGTTGGGGGCGACGTACGCGACGACGCCGTCCATGTCGCGCGGGTAGAAGCGCTCGTAGTACGTCGCGGTCATGCCGCCCTTGGAGCCACCCGTCGAAATCCACTTCTTGGGGTAGATCTTCTTCAGCTCGGTGAAGATGCGGTGCTGGTCGCTCGCGGCCTGCTTGATGTCGAGCTTCGACCAGTCCGCGGGCGACGGCCGGGACGGAGTGAAGAAGCGGTACTCCATCGACACCTGGTTGCCGTCGATGATCTGCGTCGGCTCACTGCGACGCGGTGTCGTCGAGACGTTGTATCCGCTGGTGAAGAAGACCGTCGGGCGGTTCGTGTCCTTGTGCAGCAAGGTGATCCGCTGCTTGAAGGTGCCCTTGGACGGCTGCCGGTGGTCGACCGGCTGGGTGTAGTTCAGTACGAAATAGCGATAGCCGGTGTACGGCTTCTCCTCGACCAGGCTCATGCCCGGTATCGCGAGTATTCGCTCCTTGATGTCCTGCTGCTGCTCCTGCTGCTCTGCTTCCGGCTCCGCGGTGGTGACCGCCCCGGCCGGTGCGCTGCCGAGTCCTACGGTGCCTATGAGCACCGCGAACGACAGCAGCAAGCTGCGCGCCTTGCGCATTCGCCCTCCCCTGTAGTCACAGACGACGGGGCGAACCTAGCGGGGCAACTCCCGTACCACCAGCCTCAGCAGAGAATCCAGCCAGTGGACGCTTTCCGCGTCCCGACCAAACCGTGCGCCCGCACACACCGGTTGAGGGCGTAGACCGTCACCGGTCCGGCGCGGTGGGTGAAGCGGCCGCTGTCCTTCGCGGCGCGGCTGCCGCGGGCCTGGATGGTGACCGACATGATCTGCCGTACGCCGGGGCGCTTGGAGACGGTGATGGCGCAGGCGTAGCGGCGGCTCTTGTAGATGCGCAGTTCGCCGGTGGTGAAGGTGACTGTCTTCACTTTGCGGCCCGAGCAGGCAGTTGCGGCCTCCGCGCTGCCGGTGCCGGGGCCCGCGAGGGTCAGGCCCGCCGCCGCAATCACGATGGCAAGTCCGTACATCAGGTGTTTTCTCATCGCCTTGCCCGCACTTGCCCCACTCGCACCACCGAACACGCGTATCCCCTTCCCCCACTTGAGCGTACGTACGTGCGTACGACGCTCAGAGGGTACGGCGTGGTTGCGGAGCATCCGGGCGCAGGTGCGGGACAGCTCGTGAAGGCCTGGGCGGCGAGTCTCAGTGCTCAGACAGCCGCCGGCTCGTCCTCGCCCACGAAGGTGCGCCACAGGCGGGCGTACGTCCCGTCCAGGGCCAGCAGTTCGTCGTGCGTGCCGTCCTCGACGACCCGGCCGTGGTCCATGACGACGACCCGGTCCGCGCGCGCCGCCGTCGTCAGGCGGTGCGCGACGACCAGGGTGGTGCGGCGGCCGGTGAGGCGATCCGTCGCCTGGTTGACCTGGGCCTCCGTGGCGAGGTCCAGGGCGGCGGTGGCCTCGTCGAGGAGCAGGATGTCCGGGTCGACGAGTTCGGCGCGGGCGAGCGCGATGAGCTGGCGCTGACCGGCGGACAGGTTCCGGCCGCGCTCGGCCACCTCGTGCAGGTAGCCGCCCTCCAGCGTCGCGATCATGTCGTGCGCGCCGACCGCGCGGGCCGCCGCCTCCACCTCGGCGTCGGTGGCGTCGCGGCGCCCGTAGGCGATCGCGTCGCGGACCGTGCCCGCGAAGAGGTACGCCTCCTGCGGTACGACGCCCAGGCGGTGCCGGTACGCCGTGATGTCCAGGTCGCGCAGGTCGGTGCCGTCGGCCGTGACCCGTCCCGAGGTCGGGTCGTAGAAGCGGGCGACGAGCTTGACGACGGTGGACTTGCCCGCCCCCGTCTCACCGACGAAGGCGACGGTCTGGCCGGCCGGGATGCGCAGGTCGATCCCGCTGAGCGCTTCCTCCTCCTCGCCCTTGCCGCCGTACTGGAAACGCACGTCCTCGAAGGCGATCTCGCCGCGCAGCGACAGGACGTCCTTGGGCCGGTCGGCGGCGGCGGTCGAGGTGGGCTCCCTGAGCAGTTCCTGGATGCGCCGCAGGGAGACGGTGGCCTGCTGGTATCCGTCGAAGACCTGGGAGAGCTGCTGTACGGGGGCGAAGAACAGCTCGATGTAGAGGAGGTACGCGACGAGCGCACCGGTGGTGAGTGTGCCCGCGTCCACCCGCCCGGCGCCGACGATCAGCACCGCGGCGGCGGCGACGGACGACAGCAGCTGGACGAACGGGAAGTAGATGGAGATCAGCCACTGGCCGCGCACGCGCGCCTGCCGGTAGCTGTCGCTGCGCTCGGCGAACCGCTCGGCGCCGGTGCGCTCGCGCCGGAACGCCTGGACGATGCGCAGTCCGGACACGGACTCCTGGAGGTCGGCGTTGACCACACTGACGCGGTCGCGTGCCAGCTCGTACGCCTTGACGCTCGACTTGCGGAAGAAGTACGTACCGATGATCAGCACCGGCAGGGTCGCGAAGACGACCAGCGCGAGCTGCACGTCGATGACGAGGAGCGCGACCATGATGCCGAAGAAGGTGACGACGGAGACGAAGGCGGTGACGAGGCCGGTCTGGAGGAACGTCGACAGGGCGTCGACGTCCGTCGTCATGCGGGTCATGATGCGGCCGGTCAGCTCGCGCTCGTAGTAGTCGAGGCCGAGGCGCTGGAGCTGGGCGAAGATCTTGAGCCGGAGTGAGTAGAGCACGCGCTCGCCGGTCCGGCCGGTCATCCGGATCTCGGCGGTCTGCGCGACCCACTGCACGACGACGGACAGCAGCGCGAGCCCGGCCGCCGCCCAGACCGCGCCGAGCGCGAGCTGGGTGACGCCCTCGTCGATGCCGTGCCGGATCAGGACCGGCAGGAGCAGCCCCATGCCGGCGTCGACGGCGACGAGCGCGAGGCTGACCAGCAGAGGGAGACCGAAGCCGCGCAGGAGGCGGCGCAGTCCGTACGACTCCTCGGGCTGGACGGCGCGCGTCTCGTCGATGTCGGGCACGTCGTTGGCCGGCGGCAGCGCGTCCACCTGGGCGAGCAGTTCGGGGGTGGCGGGCATGCCGGGCGCGTGGTCGGTCGCCGTGTCCGGGGAGGACTCGTCCCGTACCCACAGGTCGGGGGTGATGCCGCGCTCGGCGTCGAACTCGGCGTCCAGCTCGGCCTGCACGGTCCGGTCGTCGGCCGGTTCCGGTGCTTTGGTGAGGACGTGTCCGGGCGATACGCCACCGAGCTCGTCGGGGTCGGTGAGCAGCCGCCGGTAGAGGGGAGAGCGTTCCTGGAGCTCCTCGTGCGTGCCGATGTCGGCGAGCCGGCCGCCGTCGAGTACGGCGATGCGGTCGGCGAGGTTGAGGGTGGAGCGGCGGTGGGCGATGAGCAGCGTCGTACGCCCGGCCATGACGGACTTCAGCGCCTCGTGGATCTCGTGCTCGACGCGGGCGTCGACGGCGGAGGTGGCGTCGTCGAGGAGGAGCAGGCGGGGGTCGGTGAGGATGGCGCGGGCGAGGGCGATGCGCTGGCGCTGGCCGCCGGAGAGGGTGAGGCCGTGTTCGCCGACGGTGGTGTCGTAGCCGTTCGGCAGCTCGGAGATGAAGCGGGCGGCCTGGGCGGCGCGGGCGGCGGCGACGACCTGCTCGTCGGTCGCGTCCGGCAGTCCGTAGGCGATGTTGGCGCGCACGGTGTCCGAGAACAGGAAGCTGTCCTCCGGTACGAGCCCGATGGCGGCCCTCAGCGAGTCGAGGGTGAGCTCGCGTACGTCGTGCCCGCCGACGAGGACGGCGCCGCGGGACACGTCGTAGAAGCGGGGCAGGAGCAGCGAGACGGTGGACTTGCCGCTTCCCGAGGAGCCGACGACGGCGACGGTCTCGCCGGCCCGGATTTCGAGGGAGAAGCCGTCGAGAACCGGCCGGTCGTCGTCGTACCCGAAGGACACGTCGTCGAACTCGACGGTCGCGGGGGCGTCGGCGGGAAGCACCTTGGTCCCGTCCTCGATGGACGGCTCGGTGTCGATCAGCTCCAGTACGCGCTCCACACCGGCCCGCGCCTGCTGGCCGACGGTCAGCACCATGGCGAGCATGCGCACGGGCCCGACGAGCTGGGCGAGGTAGGCGGAGAAGGCGACGAACGTACCGAGGGTGATCTGGCCGCGCGTCGCGAGCCAGCCGCCGAGCGCCAGCATGGCGACCTGGCCGAGGGCGGGCACGGCCTGGAGGGCGGGGGTGTAGCGCGAATTCAGCCGGACGGTCCGCATGCGTCCGGCGAAGAGCCGCCGGCTGACCTCGCGCAGCTTGCCGGTCTCCTGGTCCTCCTGGCCGAAGCCCTTCACGACGCGTACGCCGGACACCGCCCCGTCGACGACGCCCGCGACGGCGGCGGCCTGGCCCTGGGCGTACCAGGTGGCCGGGAAGAGCCGGATGCGGCTGCGCTTCGCGATGAACCACAGGGCGGGGGCGACGGCGACGGCGACGAGGGTGAGCAGCGGCGAGAGCCACGCCATGATCACGAGGGAGATGAGGAAGAGCAGGAAGTTCCCGATGGTCATCGGGAGCATGAAGAGGAGGCCCTGGATGAGCTGGAGGTCGCTGGTGGCCCTGCCGACGATCTGACCGGTGGAGAGCTCGTCCTGGCGGCGTCCGTCGAGGCGGGTGATGGTCCCGTACATCTCGGTGCGCAGGTCGTGCTGGACGTCGAGTGCGAGGCGTCCGCCGTAGTAGCGGCGGACGTAGGTGAGGGCGTAGACGACGACGGCGGCGGCGATGAGCAGCCCGGTCCATACGGCGAGGGACCGGGTCTTGGTCCCGATGACGTCGTCGATGACGACCTTGGTGATCAGTGGGACGAGCGCCATGACGGCCATGCCGCCCAGCGACGATCCGAGTGCGAGCACGACATTGCGCCGGTACCTCCAGGCATAACCCGCCAGCCGCCGTGCCCACCCTTGATCTGCCGCCGCCACTGCTGCCTCCCGGTCGTCCTGGTCTGCCGGAAGTCACCAACGCGGTGAGGTGCGGATTTCATCCCTCCGGGGCGAATACGGGTCTGTGGTCCCAGTACTCCTGGGACCACAGACCCCTTCGATGGACTCCTGGGGCGGAGGTGCCCCGCCGCCCGGTCAGGACTCCGGCACCGCCGGGATCGCCTCGCGCGGGGTCTGCGTGGGGGCGTACAGGGTGGATGCGGAGGCCGTCGGGTTGAGGGCCTTGTGGATGGCCCGGGACACGGCCTGGATGGTGTTCACGCCGTCGTTCATGGTGGGGTTGTCGTGCGTGAGCACGGTGATCGCGTAGTCGTGGCCGCGGCCCGTGAACGCGCCGATGGAGTGCACCCGCCAGCCGTGCGTGGAGCGGGGCAACCAGCCGTTCTTGACCTGGATCTTGGCGGAGGACGGGGCGCCGGCGGGCGTGCCCCAGCGCTGGGAGGCGATGACCTTGCCCATGAGACCGAGGGTGTACGCGCGCGAATTGTCGCTCAGGACGGTGTTCTTCGCGGTGAGCAGCGCGAGCAGCTTCTGCTCGTCGCGCGCGGTGATCTGGGTCAGGCCCCAGTAGCCGCCGGTGCCCGGGACGGTGTCGGTCATCCTGGCGGCCGCCAGGAATCCCTTGATCTTCGTCATGCCGAGCTGGCGCCACAGGGTGCTGGTGGCGTTGTTGTCCGACTTGGTGATCATGTCGGTGGCGAGCTTCGTCTCACGCGCCGTCAGGTAGCGGTTGGTCTTCTTGGCGTCCCACAGCAGCGCGGCGAGGACGGTCACCTTGACGACGCTCGCGGAGTCGTACTTCTGCGTGGCGCGCAGGGTGCAGGTGGTGTTGGTGGTGCGGTCGTACAGCGATATCGCGGTCGTGGACTTCCGTCCCTTGAGCGCCGCGGTGATGTCGTTGACCAGCTTGGCCGCGAGCCCCGCCTTCTGCGAGGTGCAGGCCACCGTCGGCGCGGTGGCGGCAGCGGCGGGCGCCGCGGCGACGAGCGGCGCGAGCACGCCCCCGGCGACGGCGGCGGCGATCGCGGCGCGGGCTATTCGGTTGTGCGTCATGGTGTGGTGTCCCCGTCCCCTTGTGCGTCTGCTTCAAATGACCCACGAGGGACGGAAAGGTTGTACGGGTCGCACGGTGGCCCTCTCAGGCTCACAGGTGCGTCGGGGCGAACATCCGGAGCAGGGCCGGGAGTACGAGCACCGAAGGGCCGGGGGTCGACAGGGACTTGGACAGGTCCTCGGTCAGGGTCTCCGGGGTCGTCCGGTGGGCCGGTACGCCGAAGGACTCGGCCAGGGCGACGAAGTCCGGGCGGGCGAGTTCCGTGCCGGTGGCCTCGTCGAAGGCGTCGGTCATGTACTCGCGGAGGATGCCGTAACCGCCGTCGTCCACGATCAGCCAGGTCACCGGGAGGTTGTGCTGGCGCGCGGTGGCGAGTTCCGCGATCGAGTACATCGCGCCGCCGTCGCCGGAGACCGCGAGTACGGGACGGGTACGGTCCGCCACCGCCGCGCCGAGCGCCGCCGGGAAGCCGTAGCCGAGTCCGCCCGCGCCCTGCGCCGAGTGCATGGTGTTGGGGTGGCGGGGGTCGAACGCCGACCAGGCCCAGTAGGCGAGGATCGTCATGTCCCAGAAGCTGGGGGAGGTGGCGGGCAGGGCCTCGCGGATCGATGCGAGCAGCTGCTGCTCCAGGGGCAGGTCCTGGGAGGCGATGCGTTCGCGTACCTTCGCCAGGACCTCGCGCACGCGCTCGCGTGCCCGCTCGTCCTCGCGGTCCTCCGCCGTCTCGATCAGCGCCGAGAGCGCCAGGCGGGCGTCCGCGTGGATGCCGAGTGCCGGGTGGTTGGACTCCAGCTTGCCGAGGTCGGCATCGATCTGGATGATCCGGCCGCGCGGGCTGAACGTGTGGTAGTTCGAGGACAGTTCGCCCAGGCCCGAGCCGACGACGAGGAGTACGTCGGCATCTTCCAGGAAGTCCGTCGTGTGGCGGTCCTCCAGCCAGGACTGGAGGGAGAGCGGATGCGTCCACGGGAACGCGCCCTTGCCGCCGAACGTCGTGACGACCGGCGCGTTCAGCTTCTCCGCGAGCGCGAGCAGCTTGCCGGAGGCGTCGGACCGTACGACACCGCCGCCCGCGATGATCGCCGGACGGGCGGCATTCGACAGCAAGTGGGCTGCCACAGCTGTCAGTTCGGGGCGTGGGGGCAGTTCGCGGGGGGTCGCGTCCATCGCCGCGACGACGGGGAGGGTCGTCTCCGCGAGGAGTACGTCCTGGGGGATCTCGATCCAGACGGGGCCGTGCGGGGCCGTCAGGGCCGACTCCCACGCCTCGGCGATCGCCGACGGGATCTGCGACGCCGTACGGACCGTGTAGACCGACTTCACGATGTCGCGGAACGACGCCTTCTGGTCGCGGAGTTCGTGCAGGTAGCCGTGGCGGCCGCCGCCGATGCCGGCCGACGGGATCTGGCTGCTGATCGCGAGGACGGGCGCCGACGCCGCCGCCGCCTCCTGGAGTGCGGCGAGGGAGGTGAGGGCCCCCGGGCCGGTGGAGAGGAGCAGCGGGGCCGCCTCCCCGGTGATCCGGCCGTACGCGTCGGCGGCGAAGCCCGCGTTGTTCTCGACGCGCAGGCCGACGTACGAGAGGGAGGAGCGCCGCAGCGCGTCGAACATGCCGAGCGCGTGCTGGCCCGGCAGCCCGAAGACCGTGGTCGCGCCGAGGCCGGTCAGGGTCTCGACGACGAGGTCGCCGCCGTTGCGGCCGGGGGGCGGGTTCAGCGCGGCCGTCGTCTGCGCGGCCGTGGGCCGCAGCACCAGGTCGTGGTCGTGGGTCACGTGGCGTCGTCCTTTCGATCTTGCGCCCGGGAGGGGCGACCACCGGGCCGACGGGGCCGGTGGGGCCGCGCGGGGCCAGTGTGGCCGGTGGCGACCCGGTGCGGCCACACGGGCCGGTGCGGCCGGGCCGTGGGCGGCGCTGGGGGCCGGTCTGCGCTGAGTGCCGGCGCGTGCGC
>NZ_JAGGPC010000035.1:0-105704 GCF_018614005.1 Streptomyces sp. ISL-99 | reverse complement strand
GGCCCGCACCACCGCGCGGCGCGCGAGCGGCCCGAGTGCCGCGGGGGCCCCGGCGGCACTCAGCGCCGTGCCGAGCGCTCGCGTCACCGCGGTGCGCAGGGCGGGGGCGGCGGGCAGGCGGGCGTGCTCCTCGACGCTGGAGTCGAGGAGCACGACGGAGGCCGTACGGGCCGGGTACAGGCGGGCGAACGCCTCCGCGTGGAACCCCGCGACGGAGTGCCCGACGACGGTGGCCGGGCGGTGATCACCGTCACCGTCACCGTCGCCGTCCAGGGACAGCGCGTCGAGGATCGCGGCGATGCGGTGCGCTTCCCCGCTGGCGGTGGGGGGCGTGGCGGTGGGGGCGGGGGCGCTCAGGCCGTGGCCGGGGCGGTCGAACCGTACGACCGTGCGAAAGGGCGCGAGCAGCGGCACCACGGGGTCCCAGTCGAACCAGCTCATGCCGAGACCGGCGCTCAGCACGCACACCGGGCCGCTGCCTTCGACGACCACGTGGTGCGCCGTACCGCCGATCCTGATGAAACTCCCCGTCGAGGTCACTCGTACAGCTTCTCGCGTGCGATCGACCACGCGAGCACGACGAGCCAGACCGCCGCGAGGAGGACCTGGAGCCGCTGCCCGGCGCCCAGAAGCCACAGGCCGTTTCCGGCCTCGAAGGCGGCGATGGACGACAGGGTCCAGACGGTGGCCGCCAGTTCGGCCGCCGCGATGGCCGGTCCGGTACGGGCGAGGGGTGAGCGGCGGCCGTGGCGGCGGGCCGCGACGGTGAGCGCCACGACGGCGACGACCGCCGCGGTCGACGCGATGCTGCTGCTCCACGCGTGCGCCGCGTGGGTGGCCGGGACGAACCCCGCTGCCTCGCGGACCGCGCAGGCCGCGTCCACGGTCGGCGCGCAGCTCAGCGGCAGCCGGGAGTCCGCGGCGGTCGCGGCGCCGAAGACGGCGAGGGCCGCCCAGCCGGTGACGTCCCACAGGCCGCGCGGGCGGCACCTGACGAAGGCCCAGAGCGCGCCCGCGAGGATCAGCAGACCTGCGACGAGGTCGGTGACCCGGAAGAGGCCGCCGAACGGCTGGTCGGCGGCGGCCAGTTCGCTGACGTACGTGCGCAGGGGGTCGAGGCCGGTCGCCAGGACCGCTTCGAGTACCCAGGCGGTGTACACGGTGGCGCCGAGCGCGAGGAGGACGGCGATGGGCCGGGTGCCGCGGAGGGACGCAGTGGGCATAGTGAGATGAACGTTACTTCGGGATTACGGCACGGCGGCGACCGGGCGGGGCCGGGGCCGCTGCCTCGGGGACGCGCCATGGGGCCTCCCCCGGGATCTGCCACGGGAACGCCCGTCGACCTGCCCCGGACAAAGGTGATGAGCCCGACGAGCCTCGCTGCTGATCGACGGCAGCGGCCGCCAGAAGGTCCTTACCGGCAACCTCCTGCCGGGCAAGCGGTCCGTCGGGAAGTACGCCTACTCCCTGCCGCCCGACGCGGCCGACCGGATACGGGTCGAGTTCAGCCCGGACGTGATGGAGTACGACGACACCATCTGGACCGGCCCGGTCAAGTGATCCGGGCGGCGGTGCCGGATCCCCCAGGACATCGCGTCAGACAGACGATTAGACTGGGGCGCGTGCCTCAACTACGCCTCGCTCTGAATCAGATCGACTCGACCGTCGGCGACCTCGCCGGCAACGCCGAATCGATCGTCCACTGGACCCGGCACGCCGCCGAGCAGGGCGCCCACCTCGTGGCGTTCCCCGAGATGGCGCTGACCGGTTACCCCGTCGAGGACCTCGCGCTGCGGTCGTCCTTCGTCGAGGCCTCGCGCGACGCCGTGCGCGCGCTCGCGGTGCGCCTCGAGAAGGAGGGCTTCGGGGAGATCCCGGTCATCGTCGGCTACCTCGACCGCTGCGAGAAGGCCCAGCCGCGCTACGGCCAGCCCGCCGGGTCCCCGCAGGACGCCGCCGCCGTGCTGCACCGCGGGAAGGTCGCGCTGTCCTTCGCCAAGCACCACCTCCCGAATTACGGCGTTTTCGACGAGTTCCGGTACTTCGTGCCGGGCGACTCGATGCCCGTCATCCGGGTGCACGGCGTCGATGTCGCCCTCGCCATCTGCGAGGACCTCTGGCAGGACGGCGGACGCGTGCCGGCCACCCGGTCCGCCGGGGCGGGTCTGCTCGTCTCCATCAACGCCTCGCCGTACGAGGTCCACAAGGACGACAGCCGGCTGGAACTGGTCCGCAAGCGCGCCCAGGAGGCGGGCTGCACGACGGCGTACGTCGCGATGATCGGCGGCCAGGACGAACTGGTCTACGACGGCGATTCGATCGTCTGCGACAAGGACGGCGAAGTCATCGCGCGCGCCCCCCAGTTCTCGGAGGGGAGCATGCTGCTCGACCTGGACCTGCCGGCGGCGGCGCCGAGCGGGGAAGCTCCGGCCGGAATCGTCGACGACGGGCTCCACATCGACCGCGTGATCCTCTCCGAGGAGCCGGTGCTGGCGTACGAGCCCGAGCTGACGGGTGGTTACGCCGAGCGCCTGGAGGACGAGGAGGAGGTGTACTCGGCCCTCGTCGTGGGACTTCGCGCGTACGCCGCCAAGAATGGTTTCAGCAAGGTCCTGATCGGGCTCTCCGGGGGCATCGACTCGGCGCTCGTGGCCGCGATCGCGTGCGACGCGCTGGGTGCGCAGAACGTGTACGGCGTGTCCATGCCGTCGAAGTACTCCTCGGACCACTCCAAGGGCGACGCGGCGGAGCTGGCGCGGCGTACGGGGCTGAACTACCGGACCGTCGCGATCGAGCCGATGTTCGACGCGTACATGGACTCGCTCGGCCTGACCGGCCTCGCCGAGGAGAACCTCCAGTCGCGGCTGCGCGGCACGACGCTGATGGCCATCTCCAACCAGGAGGGCCAGATCGTGCTCGCGCCGGGCAACAAGTCGGAGCTGGCGGTGGGGTACTCGACCCTGTACGGCGACTCGGTCGGGGCGTACGGGCCGATCAAGGACGTCTACAAGACGTGGATCTTCACGCTCGCCAAGTGGCGGAACAAGGCGGCCGAGGAGCGGGGCCAGACTCCGCCGATCCCGGAGAGCTCGATCTCCAAGCCGCCGAGCGCGGAGCTGCGGCCGGGGCAGGTGGACACCGACTCGCTGCCGGACTACGACGTCCTGGACCGGATCCTGGAGCTGTACGTCGACAAGGACCAGGGCCTGGAGTCGATCGTCGCCGCCGGGTTCGACCGGGCGCTGGTCGCGAAGACGCTGCGGATGGTGGACACGGCGGAGTACAAGCGGCGGCAGTACCCGCCGGGCACGAAGATCTCCGCGAAGGGCTTCGGCAAGGACCGCCGGCTCCCGATCACGAACCGGTGGCGCGAGTTCGGCTGACGTGTGAGGTGCGGGTGACGCCGGGCGCCGGTGACGCGGGGGCGGTGCGGGCGGGTGCGGGTGCGGTGTGCCTGCGGCGGGCTTTCCCCGACCCGCCCCTTCCCGACCCGGGACGCTGCCCCAGGGCCCCGGTCCTCAAGCGCCGGACGGGCTGGATGCGGCCGGGGGTGCTGTCGGGGCTCCGCCCCAGACCCCGCTCCTCAAACGCCGGAGGGGCTGAAAGTTGCCCAGGGGCAACCCTCCAGCCCGTCCGGCGTTTGAGGACACGCCCGTAGGGCGTCCGGGGGTCTGGGGGCTTGACCCCAGTTTCGGGAAGGGGCGGGGTGGGGAAATAATCGCCCTCACCCCGCCCCGTCCCGCGCCGGCTCCCGCCCCGATCCCCCCGCACCGGAGGCGACCACGCGGGAGCGGGACGACGCCGGGGTCCGGTCCAGGAGGCCCGCCGTCACGGCGATCGCGAGGCCTGCCGCCGCGAGCACCGCGCCGACCAGCGTCGGAGACATCCAGCCCCAGCCCGCCGTGATCGCCATGCCACCGAGCCACGCGCCGCCCGCGTTGGCGAGGTTGAACGCGGAGTGGTTGGAGGCCGACGCCAGCGTGGGCGCCTCCTTGGCCTTGTTCATGACCAGCATCTGAAGCGGCGTCGTGGTCATGAAGCCGACCGCACCCAGCACCACCACAGTGGCCAGCGCCGCCCACCGCACATGCGCGGTGTAGTTGAACGCCAGCAGAACGACCGCGAGCACGGCCAGTGAGCCGTAGAGCGTGGGGCGCAGGGCGCGGTCCGTCAGCGGGCCCGCCGCCAGCGCGCCCAGCGTCATGCCGATGCCGAACAGGGCCAGGACCAGCGTCACCGAGGACTCGCCGAAGCCCATGACCTCCGTCGTCATCGAGGCCAGGTAGGAGTACACCGCGAAGACGCCGGCGAAGCCGAAGACCGCGGTGAGCAGCCCGAGCAGCACCTGACGGTTGCCGAGGGTGCGCAGTTCGCGGCGTACGCTCTGCCGCGCGTCGAGCGGGACGTACGGCACCAGACGGGCCAGCGCCGCCATGGCGACCAGCCCGATCGCCGCCACCACCAGGAACGTCGCACGCCAGCCGAGGTGCTGTCCGAGCAGCGTCGCCGTCGGTACGCCGACGATGTTGGCGACCGTAAGGCCCAGGAACATCGTCGCGACGGCCCGCGCCTGCCGCCCGTCCGCGACCAGCCGCGCCGCGACCACCGCGCCGACCCCGAAGAACGCCCCGTGCGGCAGCCCGGCGAGCACCCGGCCCGCGACCAGCCAGCCGAAGCCGGGGGCCAGGGCGGAGGCGAGGTTGCCGACCGTGAAGAGGGCCATGAGCAGGAGCAGCATGCGCTTGCGCGGGATGCGCGAGCCGAGCGCGGTGAGCAGCGGGGCGCCGATCACCACGCCGATGGCGTACGCCGACACGAGATAGCCGGCGGTGGGCGCCGAGGTGCCCAGGTCGTCCGCGACATTGGGCAGCAGGCCCATCATCACGAACTCGGTGGTGCCGATGCCGAAGGCACTGACGGCGAGGGCGAGCAGGGCTACGGGCCGGGGCGGCCTGGGCATGAAGGACCTTTTCAGTGGCAGGGGGCGCGCGAGTACGTTCCCGTACTGAACAAAGTCTCTCAGGGGAAATGTTCCCCGACGTAAACGCCGGGTTGCGAGAGGGCGTGCGGCAGGGCGCGCGGCCGGGCCTGCGGCTGTCAGATCTCGACCCGCGCCGCGATCGGAAGGTGATCGCTGCCCGTCTCCGGCAGCGCCCACGACGACATCGGCTTGATCCCCTTCACCATGATCTGGTCGATCCGCGCCATCGGGAACGACGCGGGCCAGCTGAAGCCGAAGCCGTCGCCCGCCGCACCCTGCGTGGACCGCATCTGCGAGGTGACGGCGTTCAGGGCCCGGTCGTTCATGGTGCCGTTCAGGTCGCCGAGGAGGGCTACCTTGCCGACGGGCTCGCGGGCGATCGCCTCACCCAGCGCGTCGGCACTTTCGTCACGCTGCCCGGCCGTGAAACCGGCGTTGACCTTGACCCGTACCGACGGGAGGTGGGCGGTGTAGAAGGCGACCTGGCCCTCCGGGGTCGTCACCGTCGAGCGCATGGCCCGGGTCCAGCCCATCTTGATGTCCACGGGCTGCGTGTCGCTCATGGGGTACTTGCTCCACAGGCCGACCGTGCCCTGCACCGAGTGGTACTTGTACGTGTCGGACAGCGCCCGCTCGTACGCCGGCACCTCGCTCGCCTTGAGCTCCTGCAGCGCCACGACGTCAGCACCGGAATCGGCCAGTTTGCGGGCCGTTCCCTCGGGGTCGGGGTTGTCGGCGTTGACGTTGTGCGAGGCGACCGTGAGGTTGCCACCGGGGGACGTCTTGTCGGTGAGCAGGCCGCCGAAGAGATTGAGCCAGACCATGGCCGGCAGCAGCAGCGCGACGAGCGCGGTCGCCGAGCGCCGCAGCAGGGCGCCGGCCAGCAGCAGCGGGATGCCCACGCCCAGCCAGGGCAGGAAGGTTTCGGTGAGGCTGCCGAGGTTGCCGACCTTGTTGGGGATCTCCGCGTGGAAGACCATCAGGAGTGTGAGCAGGACCGCGCAGAGGGCGAGGATGATGCCGCGCCGCCAGATCCCGCGATCGTGACGCAGGCTCCCGAGACGGCGCCGGAACCGGGATCCAGGACGCTCATGCCCTGAGCTGCCGTTCCCCGTGTCCGTCATGTACGCCTGCGCCATTCCGCTGTCCTCACTGACTGCCTTGCCGTGCACACCGCCCTGCCCCCCGTCTGACCCTAGGGGATGGCCGGTGTCTTTCCCCGCCGCCGCAACACGACGGCCGTACTGCCACGAGGACGACAGGGTGGCGCGACGGGTTCCGGTTCGTGGGCGCCATCCGAACCCTGTGACGAAACGCGCACAAACCAGCCAGTGCGTGCGGCCGGGTGCGGGTCCCCACTTCCCGTGGGTGCCGCCGGGATGCCACCATGGACGTGGTCCGGGGACGCCGTCAGGGCGCCTCGAGATTTCGAAGGAGCCGTTGGTCATGACGCTTCAGGCTGCCCAGAAGACATCCGCCGACAGCAGCAAGGCGCTGTACGGCGGCAAGGGCACTCGCCGCATCACCGTCCACGACATCGCCGCCGCCAAGGAGCGGGGCGAGAAGTGGCCCATGCTCACCGCGTACGACGCGATGACCGCGTCTGTTTTTGACGAGGCCGGGATTCCGGTCATGCTCGTCGGCGACTCCATGGGGAACTGTCACCTCGGTTACGAGACGACCGTGCCCGTCACGATGGACGAGATGACGCTGCTCTCCGCCGCTGTCGTACGGGGCACCAAGCGCGCCCTCATCGTCGGCGACCTGCCCTTCGGCTCGTACCAGGAAGGCCCGGTGCAGGCCCTGCGCAACGCGACCCGGCTGATCAAGGACGCGGGCGTGGGCGCGGTGAAGCTGGAGGGCGGTGAGCGCTCGCACGCCCAGACCGAGCTGCTGGTGAAGGCCGGCATCCCGGTGATGTCGCACCTCGGCCTGACGCCGCAGTCCGTCAACACCATGGGCTACCGGGTCCAGGGGCGCACCGACGAGGCCGCGCACCAGCTCCTGCGGGACGCGAAGGCGGCGCAGGACGCGGGTGCCTTCGCGGTCGTGCTGGAACTCGTACCGGCCGAGCTGGCCGCCGAGGTGACGCGCTCGCTGCACATTCCGACCGTCGGCATCGGCGCGGGGCCCGACACGGACGCACAGGTCCTGGTCTGGACCGACATGGCGGGTCTGACGGGCGGCAAGGTGCCGCGCTTCACCAAGCAGTACGCGAACCTGCGGCAGACCCTCGGGGACGCGGCGAAGGCGTTCGCCGGCGATGTCGTCGGCGGAACGTTCCCGCAGGAGGAGCACACCTTCCACTAGTCCGTCAGTCCTTCAGTCCGTAACAAAGCCACTGCCGCACCACAGACAGCCCGCCGACATCCCCCATCGGCGGGCTGTCGGCATTCTGTCGGTGCGTTGTCAGTGGCGGCTGTTCTCATGGTCGGCATGACGCGATTCGACAAGAACCCCACAGGCGGCGCGGCCAACGCCGTCGAGGTAAGGGGACTGGTCAAGCACTACGGCGAGACCAAGGCACTGGACGGCGTGGACCTGGACGTACGGGAAGGCACCGTGCTCGGTGTCCTCGGGCCCAACGGCGCCGGCAAGACCACTCTCGTACGCTGCCTGTCCACCCTGGTCCAGCCGGATGCCGGCACGGCCGTGGTGGCCGGGTACGACGTGGTGAAGCAGCCCCGGCAGCTCCGCCGCACCATAGGCCTGACCGGGCAGTACGCCTCGGTCGACGAGAAGCTCGCCGGCTGGGAGAACCTCTACATGATCGGGCGGCTGCTCGATCTGTCCCGCAAGGACGCGCGGCGGCGGGCCGACGAACTGTTGGAGCGGTTCTCGCTCACCGAGGCCGCGAAGAAGCCCGTGATGCAGTACTCCGGCGGCATGCGGCGGCGCCTGGACCTGGCGGCGTCGATGATCGGGCAGCCCGCCGTGCTCTACCTGGACGAGCCGACGACCGGTCTCGACCCCCGTACCCGCAACGAAGTGTGGGACGAGGTGAAGCGGATGGTGGGCGAGGGGGTCACCGTCCTGCTCACCACCCAGTACATGGAGGAGGCGGAGCAGCTCGCGAGCGAACTGACGGTCATCGACCGCGGCCGTGTCATCGCGGGCGGCAAGGTCGACGAGCTCAAGGCGAAGGTCGGTGGCCGCACCCTGGAGGTCCGTCCGACCGACCCGGCGCTGCTGCCCGCCATGGCGCAGGCGCTGGCCGGGGCCGGGCTCGACGGCATCGCGGGTTCGCAGGTCGACGCCGGCGAAGGCCTGCTGTACGTACCGATCCTGAGCGACGAGCAACTGACCGCGGTGGTCGGCCTGCTGGGTGCGCGCGGCTTCGGCATCGCGCACATAGGCACCCATCTGCCCAGCCTGGACGAGGTGTTCCTGGCCATCACGGGCGAGAAGACGAGCGACGCGGCGGCCGGGACCGTCGACTCCGCAGCGGACCACAAGCACGAGGAGGTCGCGGCATGAGCGCGGCGACAGTGACACCGGCGGCCACGTCGTCGTCCGTGAAGGCGCACGACAGCGAAGGGCGGATCGGTCTGCGGGCCAATCTGCGGCACATCGGCGCGCTCGCCCGCCGCAACACCTTGCAGATCAAGCAGGACCCGCAGTCGATGTTCGACGTCCTGCTGATGCCGATCGTCTTCACTCTGCTGTTCACCTACGTCTTCGGCGGGGCGGTCGCGGGCAACGGCAAGCAGGACGAGTACGTCAGCTATCTGGTGCCCGGTCTGATGGCGATGATGGGACTGAACGTCTCCATGGCCGTCGGCACCGGCATCAACGAGGACTTCCAGAAGGGGGTCATGGACCGGTTCCGTACGATGCCGATCGCCCGGTCCTCCGTCCTCATAGCGAAGATCGTCGTCGAGGTCGGCCGGATGATGGTCGCCTTCGCGATCCTGCTGGCCGTGGGCTTCGTCCTCGGGATGTCGGTCGACACGTCGCCGCTGCACGTGCTGGGGGCCGTCGGGCTCTCGCTGCTCTTCGGCGCGTCGCTGATGTGGATCTTCATCCTGATCGGTCTGTCGGTGAAGACGGCGCAGGCCGTGCAGGGGATGGCGATGCTCGTGCTGATGCCGCTTCAGTTCGGGTCGTCGATCTTCACCCCGCCGTCGACGATGCCGGGCTGGCTCCAGGCCTTCACCGACTACAACCCGCTGTCGAGCCTCGCCGACGCGGCGCGCGGACTGTTCATCGGCGGGCCCGTCGCCCGCGATGTGTGGATGGTGCTGGCGTGGGCCGCGGCCATCACGCTGGTGACGGCGCCGCTGGCGATCTCGAAGTTCCGCAAGAAGACCTGACGTTCCGTTATCAGTTCTTCCTGACGTTTCGTTATCGCTTCTTCGTGACGTTTTCTGAGGTGCGCGGAGCTCGTCACCGGCCGGCGATGGCGGCGGCCTCATCCAGGGTGAGGCCGCCGCCCTCGGCGTACGCCGTCTCGTACGCGGCGTCGCCCAGCGCGGCGCGGGCCGCCGCCTCGGCGGCCGCCCTCGCCTCACGCTCCTGGGTCGCCAAAAAGTGGCCGGACGGGAGCAGCGCCTCGTACGCGCCGAGCAGCAGCGCCGCGTCGCGGGCGCGACCGGGGCCGCCCAGCCCTGCCAGGGCACCGGCCACCGTCATCAGGTGCATCGCGGGCATCTGCGGGGCGACAATGCGGGACAGCGGCTCGCGTGAACTTTCCAACGCCTCGCGGGCGTGCCCGAGGGCCTCCTCGTACCGGCCGTCCAGGTTGTCCATCCAGGCGAGGAGGCCGAGCACGAAGCCTGCGAAAAGCGCGAGGTTGGAGCGGTTGAAGGACTGGCGCATCAGCTCCAGTTGCTCTCGCCCCTCGTCCGTACGGCCCGTGCGGCCGAGCCGCATACACAGGAACATGCGGGCGGCGGGCTCCGACTCGTGGCCGTGCTGTTCGACCTCGGCCAGGATTGCGCGCAGCATCGCCTCGGCCTCCTCACCGTCCCCGGTCTCCAGCAGTACGCCGGCGAGCCGTGCCCGCAGCAGCGCCACCTGGGTCTGGGCGCCGAGCAGGTCCGCCTGGCCGATCGCGGCGCGGAAGTCCTCGGCGGCGAGGGTGAATTGACCTGTGCGCTCGCGTGCCTCGCCGCGGGCGGCCAGTGCCTCGGCCCTGCCCCAGGCGTCACCGAGCCGGGTGAAGATCTCCAGGCTCTCGTCGGCGTCGCGGCCGGCGTTGCCGCCCCAGTCGCTCCGGTTGGCGAGGATGTTGGCCCGCAGCTGGAGGGCCATGGCGAGCTCCCAGGTGTAGCCGTACTCCCGGCAGGCGTCGACGGTTCGGTTGACGACCTCCTGCAGCTGCCCGGGGCTGCCGGTCAGCATGACCGCGTAGATCCAGAGATTCCCCGGGATACGGCAGGTCTGCGGCAGGCCGGGCCGGTAGACGTCGACTACGCGGCGCAGCCATGCCGTCGCCTCGTCGCCGGTCCACACGTCGAGCTCGTGGTTCATGCTCGCCAGGTGGATGAGCCAGGCCCCTCGCCTGGCCTCCAGCAGCTGTTCCGGCGCCATGGGCGGCGGAGTGTCCGTACACCGCTCGTGCAGGGCGGGAGCGGGTGCGGCCGGCGGGGCGAAGGGGTCGGGGCCGAGTTCGGCGGCGGCGCGGGACCAGTGGCGGGCGTCGCCGCGCAGGCCCCGGATCGTCCAGTACCAGGCGAGCGAGTGGACCAGGCAGAGTGCCTCGTGCTCGTCGCGGGCGGCGACGGCGCGGCGCAGGGCGGTGCGCAGGTTCTCGTACTCGGCCTCCAGGAGGCTGAAGCAGGCGAGTTGTTCGCGGCCGCGCAGCAGGGGTTCGGCGCGGCGGACGAGCTCGCGGAAGTGGACGAGGTGGCGGCGCTCGGCGGTGGGGCGGTCGCCTGCCTCGTCGAGGCGTTCGGCGGCGTACTCCGCGACGGTCTCAAGGAGGCGGTAGCGCATGGTGCCGTTGCCCGAAGGGGCCGCCACCACCAGTGACTTGTCGATGAGTGAGCCGAGCAGGTCCAGTGCGTCGGGGCCGCACACCGCTTCCGCGGCGGCCAGGTCGCAGCCGCCCGCGAAGACGGACAGGGCGCGCAGGGCCGCCCGCTCCCCCTCGTCCAGCAGGTCCCACGACCAGTCGACGACCGCGCGCAGCGTCTGCTGCCTCGGCAGTACGGTGCGGCTCCCTCCGGTCAGGAGCCGGAACCGGTCGTCGAGGCGGTCCGCGATCTGGCGCGGGGTGAGCATCCGGAGCCGGGCGGCGGCCAGTTCGATCGCGAGGGGCAGTCCGTCGAGGCGCCGGCAGATCTCGGCGGCGGCGGCCGGGTCGTCGTCGATACGGAAGCCGGGTTTCGCGGCGGCGCCGCGTTCGGCGAGGAGGCGCAGCGCCATGGGGTCGGGCAGCGGTTCCACGAGGCGGACGGTCTCGCCGGGGACGCCGAGCGGTTCGCGGCTGGTGGCGAGTACGGTCACGCCGGGGCAGCGGGCCAGGAGTTCCTCGGTGAGGCGGGCCGCGGCGTCGATGACGTGCTCGCAGTTGTCCAGCAGGATCAGCATCCTGCGGCGGGCGCAGTGCTCGACGAGGCGGAGGAGCGGATCGTCGCCGTGCCGGTCCGCGGCGCGCAGTTCCTCGGCGCCGGCGCCGCGCAGCACGGTCTCGCGCGCGCCCAGCGCGACGAGTACGGCTTCGGGAACGGTGTCGGGGTCGTCGACGGGGGCGAGCTCGGCGAGCCAGACACCCTCCTGCCAGGTGCCGTTGGCGGCCTCGGCGGCCTCTTGCGACAGCCGCGTCTTCCCGGCGCCGCCCGGGCCGAGCAGGGTGACGAGGCGGGCCCGCCCCAGGTCGGCGGTGATGGCAGCGATGTCGGCCTCACGTCCGACGAAGGAGGTCAAGCGGGCCCGCAGGTTTCCGTGCGGCAGGAGCTTTTCGGGCGCCGAACGTTCAACGCCCTGCGGGGAGCGCCCCGATACGTCCCCTGCCAGCGGCGTGGCAGGCGCAGCCGGGGGTGCGGTTGCTGGGGCGTTGGGGGCGGTGCCGCGCCGGGTCGTCTCCTCGGGCGTCGAACGTTCGGGTACTGCGTTGGTTCGTTCGCGGTGGTTGCGTTCAACGCCCTGCGGGGAGCGCCCCGGCACGTCCCCTCCCGGCGGTGTGGCGGGTGAAGCCGGGGTGGGGGCGGACGCGGAGGCGTTGGCCCGGGGCGCGGGTGTGGCGGCGGGGTTTGTTTCGGGCAGGGTGATCAGTTCGGTGTGGAGGGCGCGGAGTTCGGGGGACGGGTCCGTGCCCAGGCGGGACGCCAGGTCGCGGCGGATTTCTTCGTACGCCGCCAATGCCTGCGCCGTACGGCCCGTGTCGCGCAGGGCGCGCAGGCGGAGGGACTGGAGGTGTTCGTCGAGCGGGTGGTCGTCGCAGAGGGCGGCGAGCTCCGGCAGGGTCTCCTCCGGCCGGCCCAGGGCGAGCAGGGCGGCCAGGCGGGTGTGGCGGGCCGCGAGGCGGCGGGTCTCCCAGCGGGCTGCTTCCGCCGTACGGTCCGGGAGGCCGGCCAGGACCGGCCCGTGCCACAGGCCCAGCGCCTCCTCCAGCAGCTCCGCCGACTTGCCCGGGTCGCCTTCGTCCAGGGCCCGCGTGCCCTCCACCGCCAGCCGCTCGAAGCGGTACAGGTCCACGTCGTCCGGGTCGGCGCACAGCCGGTAGCCGCCGTCCGTGGAGGCGATCGCGGCGTGGCCCAGGGCCCGGCGCAGGCGGCCGACCAGGGCCTGGAGCGCGCCGGTCGCGTCGGCGGGCGGCTCGCCGTTCCACACCTCGTCGGTGAGGGCGCCGACCGTGACCGTACGCCCCGGCCGCAGCGCCAGCACCGTCAGCACGGCACGCAGCCGCGCCCCGCCGACGGCGATCGGCGTGCCGTCGTCGCGGAGTGCTTGCGTGGGTCCGAGGATGCGGTAGCGCACGGATCTATTGTCCGGGACGCGCGGACACCGGACCGCCGGGCGTCTCCAGCTCCACCAGAGCCCCCGTCTCGACGCGCCGGTAGCCCCGGCCCCCGCGGTCCGGCAGCGTCTCGTCGCTGAACCATCTGGGGCAGGTGCCGATCTCCCGCAGCCACCGTTCGCCCGCCACCGGCTCGTACGAACGCGACCCGGTGTGCGTCTCGGCGTACCCCTCGGTGACGACCTGGATCGAGCGGACCGTACCGACGGTCTCGGGGACGTCTTCCGGCTGCGGGCCGTGCGTCTCGACGGCGAGGAGTCCGACGACCGGGCGGCTGAGCGTCTCCCCCGCGTAGAGAGCGATGACGCCGGGGCCGCTCACCAGCCCGTAGCCCGCCGGCTCCAGCTCGCTGTAGGTGTCCTCCCACGACTCGTGGGCCGTGACCTCGTCCGGCTCATGCAGCGCCAGCGGCCACCGCACTTCGTCGCCGACCGAGAACGGCTCGCCGCAGCACTCCATCTGCCAGCTTTCGTACATGATTCGCCAGAGCGTCATGCATGCAGCTTCGCCGGAACTACCGTGGCCGCGCGAGACGTTTTCGTAGTCCTGCTGGGTAGGCAGTCCTGCTGTCCGGCCTGCCACCATCTTCTGGAGACCTGCCCATGACCACCGCCCTCACCCGTCGCGACCGGCGGATCAGTCCCGTCTTCCTCGGGATCGTCGCCGTCATGGCGGTCTCCGGCTGGGCGGTGTGGACGGAGTTCTCGGTGAGTACGGGCTTCGCCGTCTTCCTCTTCGTCACGTCCGCGTGGATCGTCTCGCTGTGTCTGCACGAGTACGCGCACGCCCGCACCGCGCTCCACAGTGGCGACATCTCGGTGGGCGCGAAGGGGTATTTGACCCTGAATCCTCTTAAATACACCCATGCGTTGCTCAGCATCGTGCTGCCCGTGCTTTTCGTGATCATGGGCGGCATCGGCCTGCCGGGCGGCGCCGTCTTCATCGAGCGGGGACGCATCCAGGGCCGCTGGAAGCACAGCCTCATCTCGGCGGCGGGGCCGCTGACCAACGTGCTGTTCGCGCTCGTGTGCACCGCGCCGTTCTGGCTGGACGCGCTGGCCGGCGTCCCGGACCCGTTCCGTTACGCGCTCGGGTTCCTCGCACTGCTCCAGGTCACGGCCGCGATCCTGAACTTCCTGCCGGTGCCGGGGCTGGACGGATACGGCGTGATCGAGCCCTGGCTCTCGTACCGGATCCGCCGCCAGGTTGAGCCGCTCGCGCCCTTCGGGCTGCTGCTGGTCTTCGCCGTGCTGTGGATCCCCGAGGTCGGGGGCCTCTTCTTCGACGCGGTCGACGCCGTACTGCGGAGCCTGGGGGTCGACGACTGGCGGACGGGCCGGGCGTTCTACCAGTTCTGGGACGGCGACCCCGACCTCGCGTCGCCGGTCAGCCCGTGACGGGGGTCCCGCGGCCGGCCTTCGCCTTGCGGACGTAGTACCAGGCCATGTTGGAGGCGACTGCGGCCAGCAGGATCCAGACGACCCCGAGCCAGTTGCCCTGGACGAAGGACACCACCGCCGCGGCCACGGCGAGGACGCAGACGACGAAGGCGTACAGAGCGAGGCGGGGCATGGGGGGCGGCTCCTGTCCGGGTGCGGAATGCTTCCGGTCCAGTGTCCCCCATGCCCCGACAGCTCCTGGACGTAGCTCCTACACGTCGGTCACGCGCAGGCCCGCGTGCGCCTTGTAGCGGCGGTTCACCGAGATCAGGTTGGCGACCAGGGACTCCACCTGGTGGGCGCCCCGCAGCCGGCCGGCGAAGACGCCGCGCATGCCGGGGATACGGGCCGCCAGGGCCTGCACGATGTCGGTGTCGGCGCGGGACTCGCCCAGCACCATCACATCGGTGTCGATCTCCTCGATCGCCTCGTCCTGGAGGAGGACGGCCGACAGGTGGTGGAAGGCGGCGCACACGCGCGAGTCCGGCAGCAGGGCGGCGGCCTGCTCGGCGGCGCTGCCCTCCTCGGGCTTCAGGGCGTACGCACCCTTCTTGTCGAAGCCGAGAGGGTTGACGCAGTCGACGACGAGCTTGCCGCTCAGTTCCTCGCGCAGCGCTTCGAGCGTCTTGGCGTGGCCGTCCCACGGCACGGCGACGATCACGATGTCGCTGCGGCGCGCGCACTCCGCGTTGTCCGCGCCTTCGACGCCGAGGCCGAGTTCACCGGCGGCGCTCTGCGCCCGCTCGGCGGCGCGCGAGCCGATGATCACCTTCTGGCCGGCCCTGGCCAGGCGGTACGCGAGCCCGCGCCCCTGGTCGCCGGTCCCGCCGAGCACGCCGACGACCAGGCCGGACACGTCCGGGAGGTCCCAGGGGTCCTTGGCTGCCTTGGCCGGCTTGTCGGCAGGCTGCTGCGCGCTGCCGGTGCTGTTGTCAGTGGAAGTCATGGGCCGACCCTACTTGCAGGTAGCACGCTCGTACGGGTGAGGCGGAGGCATTCGCGGGCAGTCGGCGGGCAGGTGCGGCAGGATGCCGCCGCATGGATGCCGTACGTGTCGCCCTGCTGCGTGAAGTCCTCGACGGGACCGAGTGGTTGCCGGCCACGCAGCGGTTCGCCGGGGCGCTGCGGTCCTCCGTCGTGCCGCAGGGCGGCGGGCTGCTGCTGGTGGGGACCGAGGTGTACGAGCCGTGGCACCTGGCCGCGCATCTCGTGGACGAGGCGGCGTGGTCCGGGCTCGCGGAACTGAACCCCACACTCGTACGCCACCGGGTGCGGCCCGGGGAGCCGGCGCACCTGTCGGTGGGCCTGGGCAGGATCGAGGCGGCGGGCCGGGGCGAGACGCTGCTGGTCGTGGCGCCGGAGCAGCCGGAGGCGGGGCTACTGGAGCGGGTGCACGACGCGCGGCGGGCCGGGGCGACGGTGCTGTCGCTGGACGGCGGCGACCGGGAGATCCGGGGGCTGGCGCACGAGGCGTTGTCCGTGCCGGTGGACGGGGAGGTGGATCTGGATACCGTGCAGCACCTGGTCAGTGCGGCGGCGGGGGAGAACAGCCTGCCGGCGCCGCGGGGGCGGCGGCGGTTCCGTGACCGCCTCTCCCGCCTCGCCGACCAGCTGACAGCGCCGCCGCCGGGGCGGTGGTAGGGGGTGGGCGCGGTGTGGGTGGGTGCGGGTGCCGCTGCGCGGGGCTTTCCCCTACCCGCCCCTTCCCGAAACTGGGGGCAAGCCCCCAGACCCCCGGACGCCCTCCGGCGTTTGAGGAGCGGGGGCAGGCCTCAGGTGCCTTCCTCGTCCGGCTGCGCGGTGTCCTTGTCGTGCCACTTCGGGTCCGTCTCCCACTGGAGGTTGCGCTCGGCCGCGGTCTCCATCGCGTGCTGCGCCTCCTGACGCGTCCCGTAGGGGCCGAAACGGTCCTTCGCCGGGCACTCCGGGCCTTCTTCGACCTTCTTGTGCTCCAGGCAGTAGAACCATTCGCCCGGCTTTCCGGCGGTGCGCTTCTTGAACAGGGCCATCGTCGGCTCCTTCCTCTGTCGCCATGCTGCCCGATGGCGGCTGGATACACTCGCTTGCATGTCTGGCCAGTCGCTGCTCGTACCAGGGGAGCTCTCTCCCACCCGTTCCGTTCCCGGCAATATCCGGCGTCCCGAGTACGTCGGGAAGCCGGCGCCGACGCCGTACACCGGCCCGGAGATCCAGGATTCCGACACCATCGAGCGGATGCGCATCGCGGGCCGCATCGCCGCCCAGGCGATGGAGGAGGCCGCCAAGCACATCTCACCCGGTGTGACCACGGACGAGCTCGACCGGGTCGCTCACGACTTCATGATCGATCATGGTGCCTACCCGTCTACCCTCGGCTACCGCGGTTACCCGAAGTCGCTGTGCAGCTCCGTCAACGAGGTCATCTGTCACGGAATCCCGGACTCCACGGTGCTGCGGGACGGCGACATCGTGAACCTCGACGTCACGGCGTACATCAACGGTGTGCACGGCGACAACAACGCGACGTACCTGTGCGGTGACGTCGACGACGAGTCGCGACTGCTCGTCGAGCGCACCCGCGAGTCGCTGGCCCGCGCCATCAAGGCGGTCAGGCCGGGGCGCCAGATCAACGTCATCGGGCGGGTCATCGAGTCGTACGCCAAGCGCTTCGGCTACGGCGTGGTGCGGGACTTCACCGGGCACGGCATCAACGCGTCGTTCCACTCCGGCCTGATCATCCCGCACTACGACAGCCCGCACGCGACGACGGTGATGCAGCCCGGCATGACGTTCACCATCGAGCCGATGCTCACGCTGGGTACGCACGAGTACGACATGTGGGAAGACGGCTGGACGGTCGTGACCAAGGACCGCAAGCGGACGGCGCAGTTCGAGCACACGCTGGTCGTGACGGAGACCGGGGCGGAGATTCTCACGCTGCCGTAAGCGGATGCCGTGAGCGGATGCCACGAACGGGCCGGGGCGGTAGCGTTTTACCGACAGGTCGTCGGGAACGCATTGACTTAGGCATGCCTAAGTAGGAAGATCGACGGTGGCGGCTGCGCGTGCTGCCACCGCAGGCTCTTCCTTTCCCGTCCCCTCGGTCCCCGGAGGTCCGCCTTGGACGCCACCGCCACAGCAGCCGCCAGTGCCACCGACGCCGCGACCCCCTTCTCCACGCTGATCCGCGTCGCCTCGCACGAACAGCACACCGAGGCGGAGACCTCCACCTTCATGAGCGACCTGCTCGGCGGAAGGCTCTCCGTCGACGCGTACGCGCGCTACACGGAGCAGCTGTGGTTCGTGTACCGGGCGCTGGAGGACGCCGCCGAGTCGCTCGCGGACGACCCGGTCGCCGGCCCGTTCATCCAGCCCGAGCTGATGCGCACCGCCGAGCTGGAACGCGACCTGGCGCACCTGCGCGGCGCCGACTGGCGCGAAGGGGCCGAGCCGCTGCCCGCCACCGCGGCGTACGCCGCCCGCGTCGCCGAGTGCGCGCGCGACTGGCCGGCCGGGTACGTGGCGCACCATTACACGCGCTACCTCGGCGACCTGTCCGGCGGCCAGATCATCCGCGACAAGGCGGAACGGACCTGGGGCTTCGAGCGCAAGGGCGACGGGGTGCGCTTCTATGTCTTCGAGGGCATCTCCAACCCGGCCGCTTTCAAGCGAAGTTACCGGGAGCTGCTGGACCAGGTGAACGCGGACGCCCTGGAGAAGCAGCGCATCATCGACGAGTGCAAGCGCGCCTTCGACTTCAACGGGGCGGTCTTCCGCGAGCTGGGCGGGGAGTTCCCGCTCAGCGCGTGAACCCCTGCGGCGGGTGTGGCGCGAAGCGGACGCGGCCGCCGACTTCGATCGTGGCCTCGGGTCCCGGCGCCGTCAGGATCTGGGAGCCGCGGCCCTGCGTGATGTTCAGGGCCCGGCCCAGTTCGGCGGTGAGCAGCAGCGCCGCGGCGCCGGTCGCCTCGTCCTCCGTAAGCCCGTCGTCGCGGCGCGGGAACGCCCGCGCGCGGACCCGGCCCGCCGCCTCGTCCTCCCAGGCCCACGCGTACAGCCAGCCCTCGCCGGGCGGAGGGGCGGGCAGCGCGTCGACCTCGGCCGCCGACGCGTACCGCTGGAGGCGGCGCGGCGGGGCCCACTCGGCGCGCGCCGTGATCCACGTGAACTCGCCGTCGTTACGCGCCCACACCTCCCCCGCCGGTGGGTTGACCACTTCCAGGTCGAGCAGCCAGGCGGTGCCGACCAGGGGGTGTCCGGCGAAGGGCAGGCGCAGGCCGGGCGTGTAGATGTCGACGACGCCGCGCTCGGGGTCGTCGACGAACACGGTCTCGCTGAAGCCGAGTTCGGCGGCGAGGGCCTGTCGGGACGCCTCGTCGGGGTACGCACGTCCGTCGCGTACGACGCCCAGGGCGTTGCCGTGGCGTCCGTCGGGGCCGCAGAAGACGCGGAGTACGTCGAGTTCGTTCACCCCGGCATTGAAGCACCAGCCCGCGCCTTCCCTGTTCCAGGTCACGGTGTGGCTGCTGTACCTGATCCCCACGCCCGCGCCTTTCCCGTCCCCGGTAGGGTTCCGGAAGTCGGTGGGCACGAAGACACAGAAGGCAGCGCATGAGCAGGCTGGGCAGGCGGAGCACGCTGAGGCGGCTGGGAACGGCGCTCGCGACAGCGACGGCGCTGTCGCTGACGGCGAGCGGGTGCGTGACGGTGCACGGCGAGCTGGAAGTCGTACCGGCGGCGACGGAGTCCGAGGCCGCGCAGGCCCTGAAGGACTTCACGGCCGCGTACAACAAGGCGGACAAGGCGTACGATCCGGCCCTCGACGCGGGCCGGGTCACCGGTGCGCTCGGCGCGATCAATCAGGCCGGACTCAAGGCGCGCCAGGCGCAGAGCCCGAACGGGAATCCGCGCCACGATCCGCTGGAGCTGACCGACGCGAAGTTCTCCATCCCCAAGAAGGCCGGCTGGCCCAGGTGGTTCGTCGCGGACACCGACAGCAACCGCGACAAGGACGGCGGGCGGCTGGACACGCGCTGGCTGCTGGTGTTCGTACGCGGTGGGGCCAACCAGCTGTGGGAGGTCTCGCACCTGTCGGTGCTGACGCCGGACGAGATGCCCGCCTTCAAGAAGGACAAGGACGGCTGGGCCGAGCCGGTGGCGCCGGACGCGCCCGGGCTCGTGGTGCCGCCGAAGGATCTGAGCGTGCAGTACGCGTCGTACATGCAGGACGGCAAGCCCGAGAACTTCGCGCCGGGGCCGCACACTTCCGCCGTACGCCAGATGCGCCAGAAGACGGCGCGGCAGGTCGGACGCACGGTCCAGTACCTCGACCAGGCGCTGGACACAGGGATGTTCGCGCCGCTGGGGCTGGTCACGGAGGACGGCGGGGCGACGGTGTTCTTCGCCACCCGCCAGTTCGAGCAGCAGACCGTGGCCGACGGGGTCCGGCTGGACCTCAACGCCGACGTACGGGCGCTGATGACCGGCACGGCGAAGACCAAGCTCACCAAGGAGCGGGTCTCCAGCCAGGTCGTGCTGGTGCCGCCGAAGGACGCGGCGGGCGGGTCGTCCGGTGGAACCGGCGCCGGCGTGGGGAAGCCGCAGGTGACCGTGCTCGCCCGGATTCAGGGGCTCACGGCCGCCAAGGGGTCGTGAACCGCTCCCCTGCCCCGGCGGCTCAGCGGCCCAGCGGCCAGGCCACCGCGTGGTGGTCGTCCGGGTCGTCCTCGCCGACGTACCGCGCGCACGCGTCGGTCAGCGTCTCCAGGAGCGTCAGCGGGTCGGGCAGCGGATGTTCGAGGCCGCGGACCCAGCTCACCCCGTGCTCACCGGGAAGTTTCGCCGGCGGTACGAGGACGTAGCTGCCCCGGCAGTGCCAGCGCAGCCCCGGATGCTCGTCCATCGTCTCCGGGTGGCAGTCCAGCTCGCACGGCCACCACTCGTCCTCGTCGTCCGGGGTGCCGCGGGTGGCGGTGAAGAAGAGCAGGCGCGCGTCGTCGCCGTTGCTGGCGCCGAACTCGGCCACCGGGCCGACGTCGACCCCGGCTTCGAGCAGCCGTTCCAGCGCGCTGCGGCCCGCTTCGAGCGGTACGTCGAGTACGTCGTGGACCATGCCGGTGGCGGTGATGAAGTTGGCCTGCGGCTGGCCCTCGGCCCAGCGTTTGATCTGCGCGGCGTCGGTGGTCGACTGGGTCTGCCAGGCGAACGAGACGGGGTGCCGGGCAGGGGTGGGACACCCGACGCGTTCGCACGAACATCGGTATCCCGCGGGGTGCGCGGCGGGCGCGAGCGGCAGGCCCGCGGCGGCGGCGGCCAGGAGCAGGGCCTCGCGGCTCTCGGCCAGGTCGTCGGCGTCGGTGGCCTTCGGGCGGCGGCGCAGCCACTGGGGAAGTCGGCTTTCCACTGTCTGCCTGCTCTCTGTGCCGCGATAGCGGCCGAAATCGGCGCCCATTCAACCCCTCACCTCAGCGTTGTGCTGTCCATGCTGCCACCATCCTGCGCCTCGGGTGGCCGCAGTCCCCATCCGGGGTACGCGGGCCGATACCACAGCGGTGGTGCGATTGGCGCCTTTGCCCCGATAAGTGGCCTCGCGGTGAACGTACGGCGAACTCCGTGAGCGAACTCACCCCCGGCGGCATCCAGGCAACCTCAGCGCGGTGCGAGGCCGCCGAGTGCGTAGTCGACGACGGCGTCGGCGTACTCGTGCGTGAGCGGGAGGGTGCGCAGCAGCCAGCGGTGGGCGAGCGGGGCGACGAGGAGTTCCAGGGCGATGCGCGGGTCGATCCCGGTGCGTACGTCGCCGGCTTCCTGCGCCGCGCGCAGCCGGTTCACGTACAGCTGGAGCGACGGTTCGAGCAGCTTCTCCACGAACTCCGCGCCCAGGGCGGGGTCGACGATGCCCGCGGCGGTGAGGGCACGGGAGGGGGCTTCGCACTTCGGGTCGAGGAGTTCGTCGACGGTGGCGCGCAGGACCGTCTTCAGGTCGGCCGCCAGGTCGCCGGTGTCCGGGATCTCGTACTCACCGCCCTCGGCGCCCGCCGCCTCCGCTGCCTGTTCGCCGAGGTCGAGGAAGGCTTCGAGCAGGACGGCGGCCTTCGAGGGCCACCAGCGGTAGATCGTCTGCTTGCCCACGCCGGCGCGGGCGGCGATGCCCTCGATCGTCGTCCTGGTGTAGCCCACCTCGCCGACGAGGGAGAGCGCCGCTTCGTAGATGGCGCGGCGGGAGCGCTCGCTGCGGCGCGTGGAGTCGGGGGTTCTGTCTGCGGGCTTGGGGTTTCGGGTCTCGGCCATGCGGCCAATCTACCAGTGCGGCGAGACGTCACGTCTCGTCGAGTGGACGCGAGCTGACCAGTACGGAACCACCCGATCGGTTCACTGCGCGACGGCCCTGTTCGGCGGACCATGGCTGTCACGCACACTCTGTGCCCTCAGGCCCCATGCCGCTCGTGAGGAGCCCTCATTGCCTCGTGACGCTTCGCCCCGCCGCTACCTGATGTGCCCCCCGGAGCACTTCAGGGTGACGTACTCCATCAACCCCTGGATGGACCCCGCAAAGCCGGTCGACCTGCCGCTGGCCCTGACCCAGTGGGAAGACCTGCGCGACCGCTACCGGAGCCTCGGCCACACCGTCGAACTCCTCACCCCCAGGCCCGGTCTGCCCGACATGGTGTACGCCGCGAACGGCGCGACCGTCGTCGACGGGCGGGTGCTCGGCGCCCGGTTCGCGTACGCGGAACGGGCACTGGAGGCCGAGGCGCACCTGGAGTGGTTCCGCGCCCACGGCTTCACCGAGATCTGCGAGCCCGCGCACATCAACGAGGGCGAGGGCGACTTCGCGGTCACCTCGTCGTGGATCCTCGCCGGCCGGGGCTTCCGCTCCAGCCCGCTGTCGCACGACGAGGCGCAGGAGTTCTTCGGCCGCCCGGTCATCGGCCTGGACCTCGTCGACCCGCGCTACTACCACCTGGACACGGCGCTGGCCGTCCTCGACGACCGTACGGACGAGGTCATGTACTACCCCGGCGCCTTCTCCCCCGGCAGCCGGGCCGTCCTCGCCCGGCTCTTCCCCGACGCGATCATCGCCGAGGAGGCGGACGCGGCGGCGCTCGGGCTCAACGCGGTGAGCGACGGGCGGCACGTGCTGCTGCCGCAGACCGCGCTCGGGCTGTTCGCGCCACTGCGGGCGCGCGGGTACGAACCGGTGGGGATGGACCTCGGGGAGCTTCTGAAGGGCGGCGGCAGTGTGAAGTGCTGTACGCAGGAGCTGCGCGGGGAGCCTTGCGGCTAGGGCTCGGCTAGGGCGTGTCCGACGGGGGCGGCGGCCAGGCGTCGCCCCAGTCGATGTCGCGGGCCGCCCGGTAGAGGTCGCCGTGGCGCTTCTTGGTGACCGTTTCGCGGGTCAGTTCCTCCGGCTTCGCGCACAGTTCCAGCAGGACCATGCCCTTGCGGATCTGCGGCCTGCGGATCACGCGGTTGGCGGCCGGGTCCGCATCCACTTCGTCACGGACGGCGGCGACGTAGCTGAACTTCTCGTCCTCGTACGGCAGCGAGCCGCCCTTGACCTGGCGGTGGAGGGAGGAGCGGCTCACCCTGGCGGAGAAGTGGCACCAGTCGGTGCCGGGCTCGATGGGGCAGGCGCCGCTGTGCGGGCAGGGGGCGGCGACGCTCAGGCCGGCGTCGATCAGCTGCTGCCTGGCCTCGATGACGCGGAGGTAGCCGTCGGGGGTGCCGGGTTCGACGATGACGACGGCCTGGGCGGCGCGGGCGGCCTCGGTGACGAGGGTGGCGCGGTCGGCGGGGGTGAGTTCCTTCAGGACGTACGAGATGGTGACGAGATCAGTGCTCTCGATCCGGAGCGCCGATCCGATACGGGAGCGCTGCCAGTTCGCGGCGCGCAGGGCGGGGGAACCGGAGGCTTCGGCCAGTTCCCGGCCGAGCGCGAGGGCGGGCTCGGCCCAGTCGACGACCGTACTGGCCGCCTTCTCCTGCCACGCCTCCGCCACGGCCCAGGTCGCGGCGCCGGTCCCGCCGCCGATGTCCGTGTGCGTCGCCGGGGTCCACTCCGGGGCCGCGGCACGCAGTGCGGCGAGCGCGGAACGTACCGCTTCGAAGGTCGCGGGCATCCGGTACGCGGCGTACGCGGCGACGTCGGAGCGGTCGCGGAGCACGGGGGCGCCGGTGGGGGTGGTGCCCCGGTAGTTCGCGATCAACCGCTCGACGGCCTGCGCGGCCTGCTTGGGCGGCAGCCCGTCGAGAAGTCCGGCGAGTGCGCTGCGCAGGGCTTCCGCGGTGGGGAGGGTGGAGTTCACTGTCGAATTTTAGGCACTTCCGGGGCACGCCGGGGGCCGCCGGTGGCGGGCGGGGGCGACCGGCGGCGGGGTGCGGCCGAACTGATCCGGCGCGAGCGGAAGTTGCTACGCTGACGCCCTTGACTTGACCCTCGGGGGGACCATGGGACAGCGGGTCGTACGGGTGGCTCTGGTGGCCGGTGTGATCGTTCTGGCGCTGCTGCTCCTGCTGGCCACGTGCGGTGGTGGGGGCGACAACAACGCGGACTCCGACGCCGCCGCCGACAAGGAACGGAAGTCCCCCCAGCCCTCCGCACCCGCGAGGAAGAGCGCGGCGGCCGGACCCGCGACGCGGCTGGCCGTTCCCTCGGCGTACACCAATGAGCGGGGCTGGCAGGTCACCGGTCTCTCGCCGGACTACGCGGTGGCCGCGAGGGCGGGGCGCGTCGGCTACCTGGAGCGGGTGTCCGCCACCCGCTTCCGCCTCCGGACCGTCGACGCGACGAGCGGGAAGACGCGGTGGGCGGGCGACCCGTGGCAGCCGTTGTCCGACCCGGAGCACTTTCCCCGCTTGCTTGCCGTGGCCAAGGACGGCCGCGAATTCTTCGTCACCTGGTCGTACGGGAAGGTCGGCGAGGACGCGCTGTCAGCAGCCGACATGATCGTGGCGCTCGACGTGTACGACGTCGAAAGCGGCACGCAGCAGCGGGTCGAGCTGCCCTGGGCCGACGTGCCGAGCGTGAACGGGGCCGGCCCCGGCATCCTCGTCAGCGACGGCGGCGCGGACAGCGCGGTCGTCGACCCGGCGACGGGCCTGGTGACCCGCGTCGCCGCGGCCGACCTTCGCTACCCGAAGGGGTGCGGGGAGTGCCGGGTGGAGACCCAGGTGCGGGCGGTGACGGAGAAGGGGGTGCTGGTGAGCGGGCGCCGGGAGTTCTGGGTGCGGGGCGGCTGGCACAGCCGGAAGACCGCGCCGGCCGGGACTGAGCCGGCCTCCGGGGTGCCGACGTCGGTGGTGGACGGGCGGATCGTCGCCCGGTGGAAGAAGAAGCGGGGCAGCGAGGGCGCGGCCGACTACGACGTGTGGGCGGTGCACGACGCGACGACCGGGAAGGCGCTCGCGAAGGCGGAGTGCCGGAAGCCGGCCATAGAGCCGGGAACGTACCCCCGGGCGGCGGTCGCGCCGGAGGGGCGCTACGTCGTAGCGGGGAGCCTCGGCTTCGACCTGGAGACGGGGGCAGGCCACTGCTTCGAGGAGGCGGACGGCACGAAGCCGCTGTCTCTGACGGTGGCGACGGACACGGGCATCGCGTACGGCACCACGGCGACGCACACCCCCGTGGAGGCCGACCTGACGACGTCCCGCCCCACGGCACTCCCGGCGAACGTGCACGTCCCGGCGGTGGAGGTGGCCGGCACGGCCCTGTTCCCCTGGACAGACCGCAAGGACCGCCCCCACCTGATCGCTTACGCGCGCCGAAGCTGAGAGGCCCCGCGACACCACGAGTTCGACCTCAGTAACCGCCCGGGCGGAAGCGGTGGCAGCCAGGGCCAGATCAAAGCGGCCCGCTCCGCCGGCGACCGCCTACGGACCGGTGCGGACGACGGCTTGGTCGCCGTGCGGGCCGAACATGTGCAGGATCTCCACGGCGTCCGTGCCGGCGGGGCCGAACCAGTGGGGTTCTGTGGTGTCGAACTCAGCCACCTCGCCCGGTCGGAGAGTGGACTCCCGTTCCCCGAGGATGAGGCGGAGTTCACCGGCGAGCACATACAGCCATTCGTAGCCGCGGTGGGTGACGAGCTTCGGCTCGCGGTGTGCGAGTACCTGCTTGAAAACCTGGACTCGGCCGGGGTACTGCGTCAGCGGTACGAGGACACTCCCGCGTCCCCGGCTGTGGGGCTTGAGGTGAACACGCGGGTCACCGGTGGCCGGTGCCGCCACGAGCTGGTCCAGTGCGACGCGGTGAATCCGCGCGAGCGGGATGAGCAGGTCGAGGGTCGGGCGCCGTCGGCCGGACTCCAGACGCGACAGGGTGCTCACCGAGATCCCGGTGCCGTCCGCGAGCGCCTCCAGGGTGAGCCCGCGGTCGCGGCGCAGTTCGCGCAACCTCGGCCCGATGCCGTCGAGGATTTCCGAGAGTTCCACTTCCATAAGAGCCATTTTGCAGTCTTCGCAAAGTCTCTGGGCCTCCGCTCCTCGCTGAACCGAGCATGGGCGGGCAGATCATCCCGGCACAACCGAAGGGGAATTCCCGTGACCGCCACATCCCTGGCCGCCCCACCACTCGCGCTCAGTGCGCGCCGGCGCTGGACGGTACTCGCCGTCTGCGCTCTGAGCATGTTCCTGGTGGGTGTGGACACCACCATCGTCAACGTGGGTCTGCCCGAGATCGGGCGCGGCCTGGGCGTGGGAACTCGCGGTCTCGAATGGATCGTCGACGCATACACCGTGGTCCTGGCCAGCCTCCTTATCGTGTCCGGCGCGCTCGCGGACCGCTTCGGACGACGCCGGGTCTTCCAGTGCGGACTGGTTCTTTTCGGCATCGCCTCACTGGCCTGTGCCCTGGCTCCGTCACCCGGCCTACTCGTCGCGGCGCGGGCCGTCCAAGGTATCGGGGCCTCGATGCTGAGCCCCGTGGCCCTGGCCATCGTCGTGAACACGATGCCCGACCCACGGGAGCGGGCCCGGGCGATCGGCATCTGGGCGTCGGTCTTCGGGCTCAGCATGGCGGCAGGGCCGGTCATCGGCGGGGCCCTCATCGCCGCGTTCGGTTGGCGGTCGGTGTTCTGGATCAACGCACCGGTCGTCGTCGCCGCCCTTGTCCTGGTCGCCGTGTTCGTACCGGAGTCCCGAGCGGCGCGCGCCCGGCGGCTCGACCTGCCCGGCCAGGCGCTTCTCACCGCGGCCCTGTTCCTCTCCGTCGGCGTCCTCATCGAAGGGCCCCACATCGGCTGGGCCTCACCCACGGCGCTGACCGGTTACTCCTTGATCGCGGTTGCCACCTCCGCGTTCGTCCGGGTCGAACTCCGTCGGCGGGAACCCTTGATGGACCTGGGGCTTTTCCGGCGGCCCCCCTTCGTCACGGCGGTCCTGGGAGCGATGGCGGTGTTCGTCGCACTCAACGTGAGCCTGATGCTCACCACGTTCTACCTCCAGCACGGACGCGGCTGGAGCCCGCTCGCCGCAGGCACGGCGACCCTGCCCATGGCGCTCGGGGCCTTCCTGTGCGCGCCCTGGTCCGGCATCCTGGTGGGACGCCTGGGACCGCGACGTCCGCTCCTCCTTGCCGGTGGGTTCATCACCGTCGGCGGCCTGAGCTTGGTAAACCTCGGCCAGGACACGAACGTGCTGCTGCTCCTGCTCGCCTACCTGCTCATCGGCGTCGGATTCGGATTCGCCAACGCACCTCTCACCAACATCGCAGTCGGCGGACTGCCTCCGTCCCGGGCCGGCGTAGCCGGAGCGATCACCTCGACCGCTCGCCAGATCGGCTCGGCGGTGGGCGTCGCCGTCGCCGGAGCCCTCGTCACGGGCGTCGGCCCCGCCGATCTCGCTCGTGCGTCCCACACGGGATGGCTGCTCGTGGGGGCTTGCGGACTGTTCCTGTTCGCCGCGGCGCGCACGTCCCAGCCGGCGACCACGGCCAAGGCGTAGACCTGGTGACGACCAGCGCCGGCAGAGCTCCCACAGGCTTGGCGACGCGATCGCCGATCAGTGTTCGCTGAACACGCCGATCGGGGAGCGGATCCCGATCGGTGCGTCGCGGACTGCAGGCGGCGGTATCAGCCGGTCGAACAGCGCCAAGCCCTGGGACCGCGGCACCCGCTCATCGTCCCACTGAAGCAGGAACTCCACCGGGACGGTGATCCGCGCGGCAGCCTCGGTCAGGCGTCGCGGGGTTTGCCGAACTCTTCTATCAGCACGGGGTACTGCTCCCCACCGTGTCCGGCGGCGATCGAGCGGTCCGCCATCGCCTTGATCAACTTCGGCAGTTCGGCGTTGATACCCGCCGCCTCGCTCTCCTCGATCAAGTGTGTCATCGTCCGCGCCTCGGTCTCCAGGGCCGACACCTCGGCCGGGAAGGCGCCGCTGTCGATCTGCTCGGCGTATCCAGGCAGCCATTCGGCCACGCCGGCAGCGATCTGCTGCGCGAACGGCGCGTACGTTGCGGCGTCAACACCGGCCGTCCTGAGCAGGGCGGTGCCCTGGAGCCAGGCGTTCAGGACGCTCCACATCATGGCCAGGCCCGCCACGTCGTACAGGGACGCCAACCCATGGTCCGCGCCGAGGTAGGTGACAGTGCCGAGCGCGTCGAGTGTTGACTTGTGTGCCTCGAAGTCCGGCTGCGGCCCGCTGTGCAGAATGACCGCTTCGGCGGTCCCGATCGCCGGCGGAATGGCCATGATGGCGCCGTCCAGGTAGTGGGCGCCGCGCTGCTCGGCCCATTGGGCGGCTTCCCGGGCCTGGGCCGAGTCGCCCGAGGTCAGGTTGATCAACATCGTGCCGTCCAGCTCGATATCGCTCGCGCCGAGCAGCTCGTACATGCCCTGGTAATCGGTGACGCAGATGATCGTCAGGGAACCGGCCTTGAGCGCGTCGCCGACCGTTGGCGCCAACTGGGCACCCTCGGCGACCAGTTGGTCGGCCTTGGAGGTCGTGCGGTTCCACACGGTTGTGGGATGCCCGGCTTTGAGGAACGCGCCGGCGAGTGCCTGGCCCATCCGTCCGAGTCCGATGACTGTCACGGGTGTATCGGTTTTTTTCCTCATGGCAGGATCGTCAACGTTGGTGCCGGTGTGAAGGTCAAGCGAGGTTTCGATGTTGATCGGGGAACTGAGTCGTCGGACGGGCGTCAACGCCCACCAGTTGCGCTACTACGAGGCCCATGGCCTGCTGGAGGCAGACCGCGGCGCGAACGGTTATCGCGAGTACGACGAGAACGCCGTGCTGCGGGTGAAGCAGATCCGGCACCTGCTGGGTGCCGGTTTGTCCTCCGAGGACATCGCGTACCTGCTGCCCTGTGCGGTGGGAGAGGCCCCGGAACTGCCCGGGTGTCCCGAGTTGCTGGCCGCGATGCGGTCACGGCTGCAGCGACTGGACGATCAGATGGCCAGGCTCGCTCAATCCCGCGACGCTCTTGCCTACTACATTGACGCGGCCGAGCGAACGGGCACCGAGAGCTATCCCCCCTTTGACGATGCCGACCTGGAGCCCGTACCCGCCTGAACAGCCGGCGTACCCCGCCTTGCGGACCGTCTCGACCAGCACCACCCGTCGGCCCGCGAGACCACCGCCGACGTCAACTCACCAGTGATGGCCGTGCGATCGTTCGTGCTCGGTCGTACAGGTCGCGGGCGGTCGCGTTCTTCAGGTGGGGGCGCAGGAGGCTGAACATCGTCTTCACGCGCTCGTCGGCTCGGCCGGACTGGACCATGGGGTAGTCGTCGAGGGCCTGGTGCCAGGTGGCGCAGGCTGCTTCGAGATGGCCGATCTCAAATTGGCGTTCTGCGAGTGTGCCTCGCTGGTGCATTCGCGTTCGCCGGTAGACGCCAGGACGCAGCCGATCGGCCTGCTGCATCGCCTCGACGGCTCCGCGGGTGTCTCCGAGTTCGTAACGCACCTGGCTGATGTGGTAATTGAGTGCTGCCGGGTCGTACGAGCCGAATACTCTCGCCCGAGACTCGGCGCGGTCCATTGCGGCCTCCGCCTCGCGCATATAGCGCAGAGCGCTCGTGCGGTCGCCGGTCTGCGCGGCAGCGTGGGCCTGCTGGCCCAGGAGAAACGCAAGCATTCGGGGCCCGGCCTTCGGGGATGCAGCGGCAGCAGCGTTGGCCAGCTCCACCGCCTTGGCCCCGTAGCCCAGGTCGACCGCCTGGACGCTCATGCCGCGCAGAGTGGTGCAGTACGTCAGGTGATCCTCGGCCGCGCCCGCCAGTTGCAGGGCGTTGACGTAGTAGCGCTGCGCAAGGCCGTGCAGCCCTTCGTCCACGGCCATGTAGCCGGTCAGGTACAGCAGGTCCGAGGCGGCGGACAGCATCGCTTGTCGTACCTCCTCCGACGCGTCGGCGCGAAGGTATGAAGCCACGGTGTTGACCATGAACGAGGCCGCCATGGGACGCGCGTGACGGCCGCCGAACTGGTCGTCGAGATCGGAGACTCGCTCCGTCATGGCGACGACCATGTCTACTTCGTTCATGCCGATACGCGCGGTGCGGCCGGACTGTACCGCCTCCGCACGCCCGATTACGTCCTGCCAACCGGGGATCGTGAGCGCCACGGAGAACAGACCGGCACCCAGGACGTTGCGGCGGGACGGGTCCATGTCTTGCCTCCCCAGGTCGATCATTCCCTCCACGGTATCCGTGGACGCGGTGGAGTGACTGCGGGGAACACGCAAGCTCGCCTCAGCGTGCGTCACAGGTCGGCCGAGGCGGCGCGAGAGAGCTTCAAGGATGCATGCCCGCACGGCACTGCGAGGGACAGTGCCGCCGAGCCAGTGGCTCACCGCCGACTCGTCGTATCGCAGCGGCGTGCCGGTCTCAGTGCCAACGCGGTTCACGGCACGAGCGAATTGGCGATGCGTCCAACGGCTTTCAGCAAGCAGGCGGCCGAGTGCCGTGTTCGGTTCACGCTTCCCCATGACCGTCAACTCCCCACGCACTTACGAACTTTCAAGGCTTTCAAGTCCCGCCGCTACTGCAACGGTACCGCTCAGCGTGTTCAGGCGGTTGCGTAGAGGCAGGAGCGAACGGCGAGACCGTCGCCGCAGGCATCGTCCGAGGGAATACGGCATGAGAAGCGAAGCGCGGGCCCTGCTGGCCCAGATGACCGAGGAACGCGGCACGAATGGAGTGCTGCGACTCGAAACGCACGAAGGCGCGGACCTCCCTCCCGGCTCCACTAAGTACCCGCCATGCCAGTGCCCTCAACACCGCGAACTCCTCCCGTCGCAGGGACAGGTTCCCCCTGCGCCCCGGGAGGACCCGCCGCTATGACGTGGCGGGCACCCCGTCCCGCTGCCCCGTGTAGGGCGGTCGGCAACCGGACGGGGCCAGCTCCGCAGCACCCGCCGCGGAGTGCGCTTCAACCCTGGAAGGAGAACGCAATGAACGTGGACGAGCTCGTCCCGCCGCACCACGTCGGAAGGAACTCATGTGCTTTCGATGCGTCTGCATCTGCCAGATGTCCGAGCCCCCCACTGGACTTTGCGGGGAGGTCGTTGGACCAGCGGTACGAGCTGGATCCAGCCCGCGAAGGTATCGACCCTCGCTGCGGAGTTCGATGGCGACCGTGCCCCGTGTGTCAGCCTGACGGTGAGGGAGTGCAAGCGGGGAGAGGCAGACTTCGTCGCACTGACGATGAAACCCGGGGAAGTCCGTCTGACGGCGGGTGCGGTCGGTACGGCGCCGCTCTTTCTCGTGTCGGTCGAGGATGTCTTGTACGCGTCCTGGGACCTTGCGGAGCTGCGCCCGCACCTACGGGCCGACCGGCTCGTGCCCCGCGTGGTGGCCCGGATTCTGACCAGACAGCATCGGTACACCGCCGACACGCTGTTTGAGGGGGTGTACCGCCTCACCGAACGTGCAACGGCCGTCTTCACATCCTCGGGCCTCACGGTGCAATACCCCGAACCCGCCGAGCACGTACTGGCACCGCGTCCTCTGCGCCCCGACGTGGACCCGCTCGACGTATTCGACTCCCTGCTGTCCGAAGCAGTCCGCGAAGCCCCCACGGCAACCGGGTGCGTCGGCATTGAACTTTCGGGCGGAGCCGACTCCGCCAACGTCGCCTTGTCGGTGAATTCCGCCCACTACAACAAGGTGCACAGTTTCGGGTTGGTGATGGGCGGAAGCTTCGGGGCACAGCAGCGAGAGCGCCGGCGGGCATTGGTGGACCACTGCGGCTTTCGTGACACGGCCGTTCCTGCCATGCGATTTCCGCCGTTCGTACCGGGCGGGGTGCGCGCCCTCGGTATGCCCCACGATCCCGCCGGCGCGTTCTACCAAGAGGCGTTCGACGTGATCCGCGAGCAGGCAGCAGCACGGGGATGTGAAGTCATGTTCACGGGCAGCGGTGGGGACGAGACCAACGCTCACCATTCGAGGACGAGCGCCGCACTCCCTACGACAGACCCCGTTCCGTGGCTCGGCAACGAGGCCGAACGAGCACTCACCGACGTGAACGAGCACCTGGCGCCGATTCCGGTGCTCCCGGTGCCAACGCTCATGGCGTTCGGGCTCCACAATCCGGGTTACCTCCGGGTCGGAATCTGGCCCGTGAGCCCACTCGTACACCCTCGCATCGTGCGGTTCATGGAGCAGCTACCGCACGAGTACAAGCGCGGAAAGGCGCTCTTCCGCGAGCGGCTGAGGCGTGCAGGACTGTCCGAGTCGGTCGCCTCGCCGGCGGAACCGGAGAACTTCCTAGGAGTCATGGAAGCGGGAATGCGCTCCTTCGGCCTGCCTGGCCTGGACAGCATGGTGCGGGAATCGCTCTTGGTGGATCTCGGATACGTTGACCCCGAAGCGCTCGCCAAGGCCAGGGAGGACGCCGAGCACGCGCCCGTGGTGCCTGATCTGCTGTGCGACGTGCTGGCCTTGGAAGTGGGACTGCGGAGCCTCATGTGACCAGCCCCGACGTGGAAGCCGAAACGCATGGAAGCAACGAACCTCTTCTATCGAGACCCGGCGCTGTATGACGCGATCCAGTCGGACAGCGGCAGTGCCGAGACATGCCGAGCCCTCATCGAACGCCATCGGCCGGATGCGACCACGCTGGTGGATTTCGGGTGCGGTACGGGGCGCGACCTGGAGATCCTGGCCAAGCGCTTCGACTGCGTCGGCGTGGACCTGCAACCCGGCTTGGTCGACTACGCGCAGCGAGTACGGTCCGGGCTCGACATCCGCGCCGGCGACATGCGGACTGTCCGTCTCCGGCGACGCATGGACGCCGTGATCTGCCTCGGCAACTCTCTCGCCTACCTGTACGACAACGACGAGATCAGCCAAGCATTCGCTACTTTCGCCGCTCACGCCCGACCGTGCGCACTGCTGGTGCTGTGTTCGCCCGTCTCGCCCGTCATCCGCCCTGAGGCGACCACGACCGTCGTCGAGACACCGGGCGGACCGGCCCGGGTCACCATTGGCTATGAGTGGGACCTGCGCACACAGATCAACACCATGCACAGGAGGTGGGTGCTCCCCTCCGGGGACGCTGCCCAGGATGTGATCCGGCGGCGCGTCCTGTTTCCGCGGGAACTGGAGCGCTACGCCTCAGCCGCGGGGTTCGAGATCGTGGACATGGTCGACGAGTCCGGGGCCGGATTCACCGGGCCGAATGCGTACACAGTGGCTCGATACTCGTGAGGACACCCCGGCTTGGGTACGGAGCCAAACCGTCGCCGTCACACTGACGCCGCGCGCTTCCACGGGCGGCACAGGGCTGCGAAGCAGGTCAGGGAGGCCAGGGCGCAGGTCAGTTGGACCACGGCCATCGGGACCGCTGTCGCCTCGCCCGCAATGCCGACCAGGGGGGACGCGATCGCGCCGATCAGGAACGACGACGTACCGAGCAGCGCGGACGCCGAGCCCGCCGCGTGCGGGGTGCGCATCAGGGCCAGGGCGTTGGTGTTGGGGAGGGCCAGGCCCATCGACGACATCAGGACGAAGAGGCCCGCCGCGACCGGCACCAGGCCGACCTCGCCGAAGACCCCGGTGGTCATGAGGAGGAGGGCGAGGGACGCCAGGGCGATGAGGAGCAGGCCCGCGGTCAGGACCTTGTCCATGCTGATCCGGCCCACGAGCAGCTTGCCGTTGATCTGGCCCACGGTGATCAGGCCGACCGAGTTGATGCCGAAGAGCAGGCTGAAGGTCTGGGGGGACGCGCCGTAGATCTCCTGGACCACGAAGGGGGACGCGGCGATGTACGCGAAGAGGGCGGCGAAGGCCAGGCCGCCGGTCAGCGTGTAGCCGGTGAACACCCGGTCCGCGAGCAGGCCGCGCATCGTGCGCAGGGCTTCGCCGACGCCTCCCCCGTGCCGCCGCTCCACCGGCAGCGTCTCGTGCAGCCACTTCCACACCACGAGGGTGAGGAGGACGCCCACGGCGGTGAGGACCACGAAGATGCCCCGCCAGTCGGTGAGGCGCAGTACCTGACCACCGATCACGGGCGCGATGACCGGTGCGACGCCGGAGATCAGCATGAGGGTGGAGAAGAACCGGGCCATCTCCACGCCGTCGTAGAGGTCACGCACGACCGCTCGGGCGATCACGATGCCCGCCGCCCCCGCCAGGCCCTGGAGCAGGCGGAAGGCGATCAGGAGTTCGGTGGAGGGCGCGAAGGCGCAGATCGCGGTGGCTACGACGTACACGATCATGCCGAGGAGCAGGGGTTTCCGGCGGCCGAACCTGTCGCTCATCGGGCCGACGACCAGCTGCCCCAGCGCCATGCCGGCCAGGCACGCGGTCAGCGTGAGCTGCACGGTGGCGGCGGGCGAGCCCAGGGACTTTGTGACCTCGGGCAGGGCGGGGAGGTACATGTCCATGGACAGCGGTGGCAGGGCGGTGAGACCGCCGAGTACCAGCGTGACCAGGAGGCTGGTGCGACGGGCGGAGGGGGAGGAAAGAGCTGCGCTTTCTGCCTCCGCGCCGGATATGTGACCTTGCGTGGACTGGCCTGTCTCCGGCATTCGCATCTCCATGTCGTTGAATCCGTACCTATGCTCTCAGCTCGTCCGGTGTGGTCGAGACCTTTTTTCTGGGGGCTGGGATGGGCAAGAAAACCGTGCGATGGGGCGTGCTGGCAACCGGCGGCATCGCGTCGTCGTTCACCGCGGACCTGCTCGCGATGCGGGAAACCGACGGCGCGGAGGTGGTCGCGGTGGCTTCCCGTACGACGGCCACCGCGAAGGCGTTCGCCGACCGGTTCGGGATACCGCGGGCGTACGGCAGTTGGGCGGAGCTCGCCATGGACGAGGACGTGGACGTCGTGTACGTCGCGGGTCCGCACTCCGCGCACCGGGTGGCCGCCGGGATGTGCCTGGAGGCCGGCAGGGCGGTGCTGTGCGAGAAGGCGTTCACGCTCAACTCCCGTGAGGCCGAGGAGCTGGTCGCCGTGGCCCGGCGCCACGACCGCTTCCTGATGGAGGGGATGTGGATGTACTGCAACCCCGTCGTCCGGCGGCTCGTGGAGCTGGTGCGGGACGGCGCGGTGGGGGAAGTGCGCACCGTACACGCCGATTTCGGACTCGTCGGGCCGTTCGCCCCCGAGCACCGGTTGCGTGACCGCGCGCTCGGCGGCGGGGCGCTGCTCGACCTCGGCGTGTATCCGGTGTCGTTCGCGCACCTGCTGCTCGGCGAGCCCGACCGCGTACAGGCGGACGCACTGCTGTCACCGGAGGGTGTGGACCTGAACACGGGGATGCTGCTCGGGTGGGATTCGGGTGCGACGGCGCTGCTGAGCTGTTCCATCACGGCCGACACCCCCATCACGGCGGCCGTGACGGGGACGAAGGGCCGGATCGAGCTGGGGCGCGGCTTCTTCTATCCGGACCGGTTCGTGCTGCACCGGGAGGGGGCGGAGCCCGAGGAGTTCACCGCCGGGGTGGACACTCGTCACAGCCTCCAGTACGAGGCCGCCGAGGTCATGCGCTGCCTGCGCGCGGGCGAGAAGGAGTCGCCGCTCGTCCCGCTGGACGGCAGCCTCGCCGTCATGCGGACGCTCGACGCGGTGCGCGACCGCATCGGCGTCCGCTACCCGGGCGACGACAACTAGACGCCGACCAGCAGCCGCTAGGCGGGCTTCAGGCCGGGGTTCCCCGCCTCCGTCACGAGCGAGGCCGCCGTCGTGACCGGGGCGCCGGGCGTCGTGACGGCGGACACCGTCCTGAAGTCCGCGCGCGCCGCGTCCTCGCCGAGTGTGACCGTCGTATAGCCGCGCCTGCCGTTGTAGAACTTCAGGTGCGCGTTGCCCCGCATCAGACGGTCGTAGTTGGCGGGCCGCTCCGCGCCGTCCTTGCCGCTCGATATGGAGGTGGTGACGAACTCCGTGCCGACGGTGCGCGAGTCCGGGTCCTCGAAGTCCTTCTTCAGGTCGAAGGCGTACGAGACGTGGACGTCACCCGTGAGCACCATGAGGTTGTCCACGCCCGCCGCCTCCGCGCCGTCGAGCACCCGCTTGCGCGAGGCCGGGTAGCCGTCCCACGCGTCCATGCTGACCTTCGGGTCGTTCACGCTGCGCCGGCGGGCGAAGGTGACCTGCTGCGGTACGACGTTCCACAGCGCCCGCGACTCGCGCCAGCCGTCGATGAGCCACCGCTCCTGCTCCGCGCCCGTCATGGTGCGCGAAGGGTCCTCGGACTCGGGGCCCGGCAGCTGCCAGCCGTCGCCGTACGCCTGGTTGGAGCGGTACTGGCGGGTGTCGAGGATGTCGAACTGCGCGAGCCGCCCGAAGTGCAGCCGCCGGTAGAGCCGCATGTCGGCGCCGTCGGGCCGCTGCGGGGCTCGCAGCGGCTGGTTCTCCCAGTAGGCGCGGTACGCCGCCGCCCTGCGCAGCAGGAACTCCTCGGGCGGTACGTCGTTCTCGGGGGTCTCGCCCGCGTAGTTGTTCTCCGTCTCGTGGTCGTCCCAGGTGACGACGAAGGGGTGGGCGGCGTGCGCGGCCATCAGGTCCGGGTCGGATTTGTAGAGGGCGTACCGCAGCCGGTAGTCCTCCAGCGTGACCGTCTCGCGGTTGAAGTGGGCGGGAAGGTGGCGGTCGGTGTAGGCGCGGGCGCCGCCGACGCCGTTGACGGCGTACTCGTAGAGGTAGTCGCCGAGGTGGAAGACGACGTCGAGGTCTTCCTCGGCCAGGTGCTTGTACGGGGTGAAGTAGCCGTCGTGGTACGCCTGGCAGGAGACCGCCGCGAGCCGCAGCTCGCTGACGCGCGCGCCGCGCGCGGGAGCCGTGCGCGTACGGCCGACCGGGCTGGTCCAGTCGCCCGCGCGGAAGCGGAAGTAGTAGACCCGGTCGGGGTCAAGCCCGCCCGCCTCGACGCGGACGCTGTGGGCGTACTCGGGGTGCGCGGTGACGTGGCCGCGCCTGACCGTCCGGCGGAAGCGGACATCGTGCGCGAGTTCCCAGCGCACCTGGACACGGGCCCGCGGCAGACCGCTGTCCGGTTCGTACGGCTTCGGGGCGAGTCTTGTCCACAGGAGTACGGACCCGGGAAGGGGGCACCTCCCATGCCCTTGAGGCTATGGGGGAGGGTCTCCGGACGCGACGCCCAGCGTGAAGGGGTCGTCGGTGATTCTCTTGGCGTCCAGCTCGGCCGCCTGGGCGGCCCCCGGAAGGTTCGTCGCGAAGGCGAGCGCGGCGGCGGCGCCGGTGACAGTGAGGAACCTGCGGCGGTGGATGTGCCGTGCGGCGGCCCTGAGCTCCTGGTCATGGCCCGATGTGCTGGTCATCTGCCCCTCCCCTGACTGCTGTTGTCAGGGGTATTGGAGTGCTGCGGGGCGTCGCCGCGCTTTCATGTACGTGTCACGTACGCTGCTGGGCCATGAACCCTCGGACGAAGATCGCAGTCGTGACCGGAGCGGGCTCGGGCATCGGCCGGGCCGTCGCACTCGCCCTGGCGGGCGCGGGCTGGTCGGTCGCGCTGGCAGGGCGGCGCACCGGGCCGCTGGAAGAGACCGCCCAGGAAGCGGGCGGCGAGACCTTGTGCGTACAGGCGGACGTGTCGCTTCCGGCCGACGTGAACGCCCTCTTCGCCGCCGTACGGGAGCGCTACGGACGCCTCGACCTGCTCTTCAACAACGCGGGCACGTTCGGGCCGCGCGGGGTGCCGGTGGAGGACATCCGGTACGAGGAGTGGCGCTCGGTCGTCGACGTCAACGTCACGGGCTCGTTCCTGTGCGCGCAGGCCGCGTTCCGGCAGATGAAGGAGCAGGACCCGCAGGGCGGCCGGATCATCAACAACGGTTCGATCTCGGCGCACGCGCCCCGGCCGAACTCCATCGCGTACACGACCACCAAGCACGCCATGACGGGCCTGACGAAGTCACTGTCGCTGGACGGGCGTCCTTACCGGATCGCGTGCGGCCAGATCGACATCGGCAACGCGGCGACGGACATGACGGAGCGGATGCAGGCCGGAATCCTCCAGGCGAACGGCGAGCTGATGGCGGAGCCGGTGATGGACGTACGGGACGTGGCGCGCACGGTGCTGCACATGGCGGAGCTGCCGCTTGAGGCAAATGTGCAGTTCGCGACGGTGCTGGCGACGACGATGCCGTACGTCGGGCGAGGCTGAGGGAACACCGGGACCCCGGCCGCCGTTGGCCGCGGTATGAAGTCATTCACCGACACCGACGTCCTGCGTTACACCGCCTTCTCGACCGACCCGGAGGGCGGCAATCCGGCGGGCGTCGTCCTGGACGCGGCCGGGCTCGACGACGTCGGCATGCTCGCCGTGGCGGCCGAGCTGGGCTACAGCGAGACCGCGTTCCTGACGCAGGAGCTGGAGCCCGGACGCGCCTTTACGGTCCGGTACTTCAGCCCGAAGGCCGAGGTCCCGTTCTGCGGCCACGCGACCGTCGCGACGGCCGTGGCGCTCGCCGAGCACCAGGGCCGCCCCGGCGACCTGGTCTTCGAGACGCGGGCCGGCACGGTTCCGGTGAAGGTGACCGAGAGCCCGGACGGCACGTACCGCGCCACTCTCACCAGCGTCGAGCCGCACACCGAGGACGCGGCCGAAAGCAACGTCGCGGAGGCACTGGCGGCACTGGACTGGCGGGCCGCCGACCTGGACCCCGCGTTCCCGCCGCGCATCGCGTACGCCGGCGCCCGCCACCTGATCCTGGCGGCCGCGACCCGCGAGCGGCTGGCGCGGCTGTCGTACGACTTCGAGCGGCTGGCCCGGCTGATGCGCCGCCTCGACCTGACGACGGTTCAGCTGGTGTGGCGCGAGGACGCGACGACGTTCCACGTCCGCGACCCGTTCCCGGTGGGAGGTGTCGTCGAGGACCCGGCAACGGGCGCCGCCGCGGCGGCGTTCGGAGCGTACGCACGCGAACTGGCGCTCGTCCCGGAGGAGTCGGTACTGACCCTCCACCAGGGCGACGACATGGGACGCCCGGGCGTCCTGACGGTCGAACTGCGGGCGGGCGACAGCCGGATCAGGGTCGGCGGCGCGGGCACCCGCATCCCGGAAAAGACGGCCAACACCCCGAACCCCTGAACCCCGGCCGAGGCGACGGAGCCCCGCCTCGCCGCCACCGCCCACTCAGGCGGCCGCGCACCAGGGCGGACTGCACCTCGGGAAGATCCAGTACAACGTGCCCGGCCAGTGACATGGCCCGCCTGATCAAGCCGAGCGGCACGTAGTACTGCCACTGACGAACCGCAGCAGCGGCAATCGCCTACAAAACGGGCGTTGCCGCTGCTGCCGGCCAGGGTGGACAATGACGGTCACAGGTCCTGCGCGCACGAAAGAAGATGCAGGCGCATGAACCGCAGCAGGCCGCTGACCACCGCTTTCCTCGCACTCACGCTGGCCACGGGCGGGTCCACTCTCGCCGCCTGCGGCAACGGAAGCGAGACGGGCCGGAACGGCGACGACGGCGGGACCGTCACCTCGGAAGAAACCACGCCACGCGAGGACACCACACGTCCCAAGGAGCCCCCACCGCGCGAGGAGACTCCACCGCGCGAGACCCCACCGCGCGAGGACACTCCACCACGCGAAAACCCCACGCAGCGCGAAGAGCCTCCGCCGCGCGAAGAGAACCCTCCGCCGAACGAGCCCGCCCCTCAGGGCGAGCGAGAAGAAACTGCAGAGGAAGCGGAGAGCGAGCCCCCCGATCCCCCAGTCACCGAGACCCCGTCGGCCGTCGTCGTCGAGCGCATAGTTGACGGCGACACCATCGAGGTAAGCGGCGACGGCCGCATCCTCCCCAGGGACACCTCGGTGACGGTACGCCTCCTGGCAATCGACGCCCCTGAGACGCGGGATTGCTACAGCAGCGAAGCGACCGCTCGCATACAGCAACTGCTCCCCCTGGGCTCCGAGGTTCGCGTCGAGCGGGACAAGGACCTCAAGGACAGGTACGACCGCTACCTGCTGTACGTCTGGAACGAACAGGGCGAGTTCGTGAACGAATCCCTGGTGCGTACGGGGCACGCCAAGGCGGTTCTCTTCGAGCCCAACGACAAGCGCTGGCCGACGATCTCGCAGGCCGGGGAGACCGCCGAGCTGAACGAGTCGGGCCTCTGGTCCGCCTGCGGCACGGAAACGGAAGCTCCCCCGCCACCCGACACTCCCCCACCCGCCGAGCCCCCCGAGCCAGCTGCCCCCGAGCCGGCTGCCCCCGAGGGGGCCTATCCCCCAGGGCCGCCGCCCGGCCCCGACCTCGACTGCTCCGACCTCCCCGGCCCGGTCGCGGTCGGCTCCGACGACCCGCACCGCCTCGACCGCGACGGAGACGGCATTGGCTGCGAATGAAGCGAACTGATTCCAGCGTCCGGAAATTGGAGGAGGACGGAACGATGCCTGCTTCCGGTCTCCCAGCCCCGAGAATGAGTCCCGCCGGCAGCATGCTGTGGGCACTCATCCCGCTCTTCACGCTCGGCCTGGGAACCCCGTTCGTACTCGCCTGGGCCGCCCACCGGCTAAGGTCGCGCGGTCTCGCCCTCAGCGCTCTCGCAGCGCTGATCATGATGGTCGCCGCGCTTTCGCTCAGTGGCTCGCCCGACGGTTCGGGCGGCAGCACGGCGGCCGGGTGGTTCATTGTCGCGCTCATAGGCGGCGGCCTCACAGCGACATTCGCAACCCGGCCGCGGCTCGTGGACCCCGGCCACAGCTCTCGCCCCCGCACAGGACCCGGGGTCCGGGGGCCGGCGTGGTCGCCTCGCACCGATCGGTCAGTGCCTGGAGCTGTGGACCCTGCCGTTGGCGCCGCACTCGTACGTCGGCAGCGACGCGCTGAAGCCCGGAGCCTCCTCGAACGTGACCCCGCCCTCGCACGAGAGCTGCTGATCGGCCGACCGGATCTCCCGCGCCGGTTCGACGACGGCGGTCTCGTGGACGTCAATCACGCACCGGTCTCGGTACTCACCACTCTGCCGGGGTTCACACCAGAACGGTTGATCTTCCTCCGATAGCCCCCGGCGAAAGCGAAAAGCGGCAGACGAGTCGGGCTGTACGCCGGGTTCTGTGCCTCGGGACCTCGCGGTCGTCGGGGCGACGGCCATCCATCTAGGACCGGCGTTGCCGCCGGCCTCGTGCGGTCTACCCGCGGACTCGGGCGGGCAGCCCTCGATCGTCCGCGCAAGGCCGTCTTGCGACGGCCTCTCTTGACCTTGCTCCAGGTGGGGTTTACCTAGCCGCCTGAGTCACCTCAGGCGCTGGTGGTCTCTTACACCACCGTTTCACCCTTACCGAGGACCGAAGTCCCCGGCGGTCTGTTTTCTGTGGCACTGTCCCGCGGGTCACCCCGGGTGGCCGTTAGCCACCACCTTGCCCTGTGGAGCCCGGACGTTCCTCGGGGAGATCCGGGGATCTCCACGCGGCCGTCCGCCCGGCTCGTCTGCCGTGCCGACCATGCTACCCGCCAGGACCTTCCAGCTCAGACGAAGGCCGCCGTCTCCAGGTCGAAGCCGAAGGGATTGGGGAGAGAGAGGGACTTGCCGAAGGGGATGGTGCAGTGCTGGCGGTAGTCGTCGCCCTCCGGCTCGCTGAACAGCGTCAGTGAGGACTCCTCGCGGTCGACGAGCAGGTAGAGGGGGATGCCGCCGCGGGCGTAGCAGTACCGCTTGTCCTCGCGGTCGCGCCTCGGCCTGGTGGAGGTGACCTCAGCCACCATGGCGACGCCGTCGCACGGCATCCACGGCTCGGCACCGCGGTACAGGCGCAGCTCGGTGGGGGCGAAGGTGCAGTCGGGAATGGCGTGGTTCTTCGGGCAGGCTCCTCCGCTCTTCAGTTTGAGGCCCTTGTTCCCGGAGAAATCCATGTCGGTCCGGGAGCGCCTCATCACCTGCTTCACGATCAGGCCGATGTAGTCCTCGTGGTCCCCGTCCGGCGGCGGCGTCACGACGATTTCCCCCTCGATCAGCTCGGCCCGGAAGCCTTCCGGCGTATCCAGCGCCAGGAAGCCCTCCAGCAGGACATCCGCCTGCGTGAGCGGTTCTTGCGGCATGGCACTCATGTCACGCCCCTTCCTCGGTCGCTCGCCAGACTGGTGCATCGCGTGATCAGCCGTCCGTGAGATGGGAGTCCTTCCTCCGATCGTGGCACACCGTCACGCGCTGACGACAGACGCGGCCCCGCGGTGTGGCCGCCCTTGACCCTGCCGCAGCGTCAAGGTTTCTACTGGGGCTCATGCGCATCGGAGAACTCGCCGCGCTCGCCGGGGTCACCACCCGCGCCGTGCGGCACTACCACCACCAGGGGCTGCTGCCGGAGCCCCCGCGGCTGGCCAACGGTTACCGGGTGTACGGGGTGCGGCATGCCGTCGCCCTGGCCCGCATCCGGCGGCTGACCGAGCTCGGCCTCGACGAGGTGCGGGACGTCCTCGCCGACGACGCGGGGGCCGAACTCGCCGTCGTACTGCGCGAACTGGACACCGACCTCGCCACTCAGGAGGCGGAGATCCGGCGGCGGCGAGCGCGGCTCGGTGAGCTGCTGGCGCAGGCCGAGGCGGGGACGCTGCCCGCCGAGGGGCCCGTCTCGCCCGCCCTGGCCGAGCTGCTGGGCGGTCTGCCGGTCACCGATTCGCCGTCGGCGGCGAAGGACCGGGCCCATCTGACCCTGATGGCCGGCAACGGGCAGAGCGATCAGGTCCTGCGGGCCCTCGCGCCGATGACCCGGGACCCTGCCGTGCTGACGCTGTACGAGCGGATCGACGAACTCGCCGACGCCTCTGGCGACGACCCCCGGATCCGCCCGCTCGCCGACGAGCTTGCGGCGGCCGTGCCGGACGCGGTGCTCGCGGCGATCCCGGCTGAGGGCCCTGTCGCCGCGGCGGGTGCGTACGGAGAAGCCATGCTGGCGGACTTCGCTCCGGCGCAGGCCGCGGTCGTACGACGCGTCATGGAGCTGCTCGCCGCCAGGATGGAGCGGTGAAGGGGCGGGCTGCGGCGCTCTTCGTCGTGGCGGCCAGCGCGTACCGGCCGCCTCCATCAGGTCCGTACGCGTCGAACGGCGTACTCCGACGCCAAGGAGGACGGCGTACTCGGCCTGACCGTGGGCGGGCAGACCACCGTGCTGCTGGAGCTGAACGAGCCCGTCGCCTACCTGCGGCCGCTCGGGGCGCGCGCCGAGACGCGGGTCGTACGCTTCCACGCCGACGAGCCGCGCGCGCTCGTCACGGCCGTCACGCGGGGGCGAACAGGACCTTCGCCGAGCCCGGGTCCGCCTGGGTGAGCCGTACTCTGATGCGCTCTCCCAGCGGTAGCTCACCGTCGCCGCCCTCGACCCGGCCGACCACCGCCACGTCGTCCAGGTGGACGGTGCCGACGGCCCGGTCGCGCTCCTGCACATCGACCACGTGGGCGTTGAACAGCTCGCCCACCCGGTCCCTGAGCAGCGCCGCCTCGACGATGTCCACGCACTCGCGCTCCACGGTGCTCGCCCGCCGTGTGCCCGCCGCCATCTCCTGCGGGAGGCCGGGCAGCGCGTCCCGTACCCACTGCGGCGGCTCCTCGCCCGCGACCGCGGCGACGCACAGCTCGCCCGCGTAACGGTCGGCGAGGCGGCGCAGGGGCGCCGTGCAGTGCGTGTACGGGGCGGCGACCGCCGCGTGGACGGCGGGGTCGGGGATCTTCCCGTCCGTGAAGACGGTGTAGCCCGCGCCGCGCAGCAGCGTCGTGCACTCCTGGAGGAACGCGGCGTGCGCGGCCTTCGTCGGGTCCAGGGAACGGACGATCTCGGCGTACGACGTGTGATGCGGCCACTCGATGCGCAGCGCCTTCGCCGACCGGCGCAGGCGCGCCACCTCGCCGACGGGGGCGGCGGGCAGGGTGCGCAGGATGCCGGTGCCGGTGGCGGTCATCCCCGCAGCCGGAGGCTGCCCAAGCATCACTGTGGCGGCGGCCATGCCGGTGAGGAGGGAGATCTGGGCGTTCCAGCCGTCGGCCGGCAGCGGGGCGCGGAAGCCTAGGAAGTACGAGTCGCCGCGTTCGACGATCTCCTGCTCCGGGACGTTCAGCGAGATCCCGCCGCGCTCGCGCTCCAGCGCCTCGCGCAGCCGCCCGATGTCACGCAGCAGCGCGACCGGCTCCTCGGCCGTGCCCGCGTCGATCTGCTGCTGGACGCCGGAGTAGTCGAGCCTGGCCCGGCTGCGTACGAGCGCGCGTCGTACGTCGACCGCCTCGGTACGGCCGTGCGCGTCGAGGTCGACGCGCCACAGGAGGGCGGGACGCGTCTGGTCCGGGAGCAGGCTCGCCGCGCCCTCCGAAAGCCGGGGCGGGTGCAGCGGAATCCTCCCGTCCGGGAAGTACAGCGTCATCACCCTGCGGTGCGCCTCGGCGTCCAGTGCGCCGCCCGGCGCGACGAAGGCCGCCACGTCCGCGATCGCGTAGTGCACGCGGTACCCGCCGCCTTCCCGGCGGGCCAGGTGCATCGCCTGGTCGAGGTCGGTGGAACCCGGCGGGTCGATGGTGAACAACGGGATGCCGGTCGCGTCGTACGCGGGCAGCCGGGGGGCCTTCGCGGCCTGATCCGCTTCCGCGAGGACCTCGGCCGGGAACTCGTCCGGCACATCGAGCGTGGTGCGCAGCGTGCGCAGGGCTGCCCGGAGGGGAGCCTCCGGTGCACCGGTCACATGGATCTGGCGGCGGGGCATGGTCCGAGCGTAGGTCCGGTCGGGCCGGGCGGCATGGCGGGCTCCGCTTACCCTGGCGTTTTGGTGTGTACGTATCCGAAGGAGTTCCGCTGTGCTCGTGCTCTTGCCGCCGTCCGAGGGAAAGGCCGCCAGCGGGGCCGGCGCGCCCCTGAAGCCGGAGTCCCTCTCGCTGCCGGAACTGGCCGGGGCGCGGGCCGCGGTGCTGGACGAGCTGGTGGAGCTGTGCGCCGCCGACGAGGAGAAGGCCCGCGTCGTCCTCGGGCTGAGCGAGGGGCTGCGCGGCGAGATCGCCAAGAACGTCGGACTGCGGACCGCCGGGGCCCGGCCCGCCGGTGAGATCTACACCGGCGTGCTGTACGACGCGCTCGGCCTCGCCACTCTGGACGCCGCCGCGCGCGAGCGGGCCCGGCAGTCGCTGCTGGTGTTCTCCGGGCTGTGGGGCGCGGTGGGGATCGGCGACCGGATCCCCTCGTACCGGTGCTCCATGGGCGTGAAGCTGCCAGGGCTGGGCGCGCTGGGGGCGTACTGGCGCGAGCCGATGGCCGCCGCGATGCCGGTGGCCGCGGGCGACGGTCTGGTGCTTGACCTGCGGTCGTCGGCGTACACGGCGGCCTGGAAGCCGAAGGGTGACGTGGCGGGGCGCACGGCCACCGTGCGGGTGCTGCACTCGCGGATCGACGCGGCGGGGGTCGAGAAGCGGTCCGTCGTCAGCCACTTCAACAAGGCGACGAAGGGGCGGATCGTACGGGACCTGCTCCTGGCGGGCGCGGCTCCCGCCGACCCGGCGGAGCTGGTGTCCGTGCTGCGGGATCTGGGGTACGTCGTGGAGGCGTCGGCTCCGGCGAAGGCGGGCAAGGCGTGGTCGCTGGACGTGGTGGTGAGCGAGATCCACTGAGCGTTGTTGCACCCTGCGCAACGCTCGTTGCACAGAGCGTCCGTCGGCGGCAGGATGGCGGCATGCCTTCCGTGCTCGACCTCGCGCCCGTCGTCCCTGTCGTTGTCCTGGAGGACGCTGCCGACGCGGTGCCGCTCGCACGGGCGCTCGTCGCGGGCGGGCTGCCGGCCATCGAGGTGACGCTGCGGACGCCGGCCGCGCTCGACTCGATCCGGGCCATCGCGGCGGAGGTGCCGGACGCGGTGGTCGGGGCCGGCACGGTGATCTCCCCCGCCGGGGTGGCCGACGCGGTGGCGGCCGGAGCGCGCTTTCTGGTGAGCCCGGGGTGGACGGACACGCTGCTGGACGCGATGAAGGGGGCCGGGGTGCCGTTCCTGCCGGGGGTCTCGACGACCTCGGAGGTCCTGGCGCTGCTGGAGCGTGGCGTGACGGAGATGAAGTTCTTCCCGGCGGAGGCGGCGGGCGGTACGCCGTACCTGAAGTCCCTGGGCGCCCCACTCCCCCAGGCCCGCTTCTGCCCGACGGGCGGCATCACCCTTGCTTCGGCACCGTCGTACCTGGCCCTCCCGAACGTGGGCTGCGTGGGCGGCACCTGGATGCTCCCACCGGCCGCCCTGGCCACGAAGGACTGGACCCGGGTGGAGACGCTTGCCCGCGAGGCGGCGGCGCTGCGGCAGTAGGGGCGCGGGGCCGCATGGGGTGCCGGGGCCGGGCCGCTCCGGGGGCGGCGTTCGGGACTGCATGATTTAGCCGCACACCAGCGCCCTATGTACGACGCCCACTCCCTGCGCACACATCACGCTTTACGTCCCGAACACCACCCCCTGCGCGTCCCGCCCCCTCCCGCCGGTGAGCGAAGTGCGGGCCGCCCGGAGCCGGCTGCCTTCCCCCCACCCCCCGAACGGCAGGGTGCCGCGCCACGACGCACGGGAGGGGGCCGGGGCCGTAGGGAGCGGTGTTCGGGACGTAAAGCGTGATTTGTGGGCTGGACGCCGGGGAGGCTTTCAGGCACCCCCGCGACGCGCCTAAATCATGCAGTCCCGAATGCCGCTCCCGTAGGGCCCGGCCCCCGGAACGATCACACCCACCCGCACCCAACGGTTCACCCGCCCACCGCCCCGCACCCGCCCCCGCTCACCGCAGGTGCGACGTGTCGTTCAGCAGGCGCAGCGACGCGTTGCCGTCCGCGTAGTACGCCACCGCCGACAGCGACGCCGCCGAGAGTTCCATGCGGAACAGGGACTCGGGCGGTGCGCCCAGCGCCAGCCGTACCAGCGTCTTGACCGGCGTCACGTGGCTGACGACCAGGACCGTGCGGCCCGCGTAGCGGGCGATCAGCTTGTCCCGCGTAGTCGACACCCGCCGCGCCACGGTGGCGAAGCTCTCGCCGCCGCCCGTCGGCGCCGCCTTCGGGGAGGCCAGCCAGGCGTCCAGGTCCGTGGGGTACCGCTCGCGGACCTCGGCGAACGTCAGGCCCTCCCAGGCCCCGAAGTCCGTCTCGCGCAGGCCCTCCTCGATGCGTACGTCCAGCCCGAGCCGCGCCGCCACCGCGTCCGCCGTCTCGCGGCAGCGTCGCAGTGGCGAGCTGACGATCTCCTGTACGGTGCCGCGCGCGGCCAGGGTCGTGGCGACCGCCTCGGCCTGGCGGCGGCCGACCGCCGACAGCTCGGGGTCGGAGCCACCGCTCCCGGAGAACCGCTTCTCGGGGGTGAGCGCGGTCTCGCCGTGGCGCAGGAGCACGAAGGTCGCGGGCGTACCGAGGTCGGCGGAAGCGCCCCAGCCCACGGTCGCGGCGGCCGGGGCGGGCTCGGCCTCCGAGGCATCGGGCAGGGTCAGCGGCTCGGCCACCGCGCGCCCCAGCGCCGCCCGGGCCCTGGCCGCACCGGCCACGGCGTCGCCCACCACGCGCGGCGGGGCGGAGGCACGGGAGTCCAGGTCGGCCGTGGAGGCCGACGCCTCCCACTTCTTGCCCTTCTTGCCCGCGTCCATCGCCTCGTTGGCGAGCCGGTCGGCGTGCTTGTTCTTCTCGCGGGGGATCCACTCGTAGGTGACCCGGACGCGCGGGAAGACTGTCGCGGCCTCGGCCGCGAGCGGCTTCATGTCCGGGTGCTTGATCTTCCAGCGGCCGGACATCTGCTCGACGACGAGCTTGGAGTCCATGCGGACATGGACGGTCGCGTCGGGTGCGAGCGCGTGCGCGGCGCGCAGGCCGGCGATCAGGCCCTTGTACTCCGCGACGTTGTTGGTGGCGACGCCGATGTACTCGGCGGCTTCGGCGAGCGTCTCCCCCGTGTCCGGGTCGAGGACGACCGCGCCGTAACCGGCGGGGCCCGGGTTGCCCCGGGAGCCGCCGTCGGCCTCGATGACGAGGCTGCGTCCCATGGCTACAGGCCGGACTCGGACGTACGGACAAGGATGCGGCGGCAGTTCTCGCACCGCACCACCGTGTCGGGTGCGGCGGCCCGCACCTCGTTGACCTCGGTGATGTTGAGCTCCAGCTGGCAGCCCTCGCAGCGGCGCTGGTAGAGGCGGGCCGCGCCGACGCCGCCGGACTGGACGCGGAGCTTCTCGTACAGCTTCAGGAGGTCGGCGGGGATGGTCGCGGAGGCGACCTCGCGCTCCTTGGTGACCGTGGCGACCTCGCCGTCGATCTGCTCGAACGCGGCGTCGCGGCGCGCGGTCGCGTCGTCGGCCTTGGCCTGGACGGAGGAGACGCGCTCGGTCAGCTCGGCGATCCGCTCCTGGATGGACTCGCGGCGCTCCATGACTTCGAGGACGACGTCCTCCAGGTCACCCTGGCGCTTGGCGAGGGAAACGATCTCGCGCTGGAGGTTCTCCAGGTCCTTGGGCGACGAGACGGCGCCCGAGTCGAGGCGCTGCTGGTCGCGCACGGCGCGCTGGCGGACCTGGTCGACGTCCTGCTCGGCCTTGATCTGCTCGCGGGCGGTGTCGCTCTCCTCGGTCTGCGCGGCGACCAGCAGGTCACGAAGCTGCGCGAGGTCCTTGGTGAGCGTTTCGATCTCGGCGTGCTCGGGGAGCGAGTTACGCCGGTGGGCGAGCTGGGACAGGCGCAGGTCGAGGGCCTGTACGTCGAGGAGACGGATCTGGTCGGCGGGCGCGGCGTTCAGTTGGGGGCTCCAGAAGAATCAAAGGGGGCGCGCGAAGCGCTCGTCGGAAGGGCGGTGGTGGGGGCGTGGTGGGAGGTCCAGGGGTCGGTGACCGTCTTCGAGACGTGGACGCGCAGGTCCCATCCGTGACGGTCGGAGATCTCGTCGAGCTGTGCGGCGGCCTGCTCGCACCAGGGCCACTCGGTGGCCCAGTGCGCGGCGTCGATCAGCGCGAGAGGGGTGTGTTCGCGGGCCTCGGAGGCCGGGTGGTGGCGCAGGTCCGCGGTGACGAAGGCGTCCACGCCGGCCGCCCGTACGTCGGCGAAGAGGCTGTCGCCGGAGCCGCCGCTGACGGCGACGGTGCTGATGAGCGCGTCCGGGTCACCGGCGACGCGGATGCCCTGCGCGGTGGCGGGCAGCCGGGCGGCGACGCGGGCGGCGAAGTGGCCGAGCGTTGCCGGGGGGTCGAGCTCGCAGACGCGGCCGAGGCCGCGGCGGCCCTCGGGGTCGGTGGGGTCGGGGACCAGCGGCCCGGTGACCCGCAGGTCCAGCGCTCCGGCGAGGGCGTCGGAGACGCCGGGGTCGGCACTGTCGGCGTTGGTGTGGGCGACGTGCAGCGCGATGTCGTTCTTGATGAGGGTGTGTACGGCGCGGCCCTTGAAGGTGGACGCCGCGACCGTCGTCGTACCGCGCAGGTAGAGCGGGTGGTGGGTGACGAGGAGGTTCGCGCCGAGCTTCACCGCTTCGTCGACAGTCTCCTGGACCGGGTCGACGGCGAACAGGACCCGGGTCACCTCGGCGTCGGGTTCGCCGCAGACCGTACCGACCGCGTCCCAGCTTTCGGCCCGCTCGGGGGGCCAGAGGGCGTCGAGTGCGGCGATGACTTCAGACAGACGGGGCACGCAGACAGGTTACCTGCGCCGGGTGCCCCGCCCACCATGGCGTACGCGGCTGCTCGACCGGGCCCTACGTGAGCCTGGGCGCGGCCTTGAGCTCGGTCCTGCCCATGGCGTGGGTGAGGGTGCGCGGGAACTGGCCGGCCTTGGCGTCCGTGCCGTACGCGGCGGTCTTGGCTGCGGCGTCGCCGAAGTCCTTGCCGCCCTGCGCCACGGCCTTCTTGTCGCCGCTGTCCTTCTGCTCGCTCTTGGTGTCGGTCGCGCCGCCCCCGCAGGCGGTGAGGGCGAGCGCCGCGGCCACGGAGAGGGAGACTGCGGCGGCACCGCGGCGTCGTACGGACATCAAGAGCTCCTGCACAGGACCAAAGGTTAGGTTCGCCTTACTTATCGTCACCGGCGCATCACCCAGCACACCCGCTTCCGTCATCTCAGGGGAATCAGATGACGGCCACCCTTATGTGTGAAGTGGGCGGTTGCATGTTGTTCGGCAGGAAGTGCGAAAACTAGCTTCGGTCGTCGGAGGTGATGGCCCGATGACGGCCTGTGCCATCGAGACCGCGGCTGACGGCGACGCGGTGAGTGAGGCGGTGTTCACGATCGCCGCTGACGGTTCCTACGCCGCGCGGCTGGCCGGCGCGGGAGACGCGCGGTTCCCCGAGCGGTGGACGCTCGACGGCCCCGAGCCCTACGCCGTGCCGCTGCCCGCCGACCAGCCCGAGGAACCGGACACCGGACTCCTGCCCCTGACGGACGGGCGGGTGCTGATCCACCGGCGGCAGGGAGGTGCCTCGCACGCCTTCGGCAGCGGCGCGGGGCGGCACTCCTTCTCGCTGCTGTACCCGACGGGACCACGCACCGGCGAGCTGCCGATGGGAGCGGTCGAGTGCGAGCGGCTGGAGCTGCTGCCGCCGGCCCCGGACGGCTCGCGTGCGTACGCCCTGTCCGTGGGTGAACTGTCCACGACGGTGTGGCTGGTGGCGGGCGGCGCCTTCGGTCCCGAGCACGTCGCCGAGATCTCGGGGCGCTGCTCGGGCGGCGTATGGCTCGACCGTACGGGACGGATGCTCGCCCTGGACCGGGAGGCCGACGGGGTGACGAAGGCGGTGGCGGTCGACCTGGAGCGGGGCGGGGAGGTGACGCCGCTGCTGCAGATCACGGAGGGCAGCAACGACCGGCTGCTGCTGGCGGATCCGGACAGCGGGCTGCTGCTGATCCGGTCGGACGCGCCGGGGCACGACCGGCTGGGGTGGGGTGTGCTGGGGAGCATGCTGCCGGTGCGATTCCCGGAGTCGCTGGCGCCTGCCGACTGCGCGGTGACGCCGTTCGCGGTGCAGCCGGGGCAGGTACTGACGCCGGAGAGCTGCGCGGTGGCGCTGCGGATCGAGGGGGCGGCGGGGAGCTGGGTGGGCGTGTGGCGTCCGGCGGGGCGGAGGCTGCATCACCTCGCGCCGCCGCAGGGGTGGTTGGCGGGGGCCGGGCTCTGGACGCGCGAGGGGGTGCTGCGACTGCCGTACGCGACGGGGGCGGTGAGGTGTGGGGTGGCTCGGATCGAGGCTCCGGAGGATGCGGTGATCACTGAACCCGCACAAGTGGAACGCGCAGGTGGGGAACCGTTTGCGGCTCCGGACACTCCTGTGGTGTGCAAGCCCGTACCGCTCCAGCAGGCGCCCCTCACCGGGCGCGGGGCACGTGGTTAGACTCGGGCCCCGGGACTGCGCGGTCGTTGCGACTGAACGCCGGTGGTGACGGCGGGGCGGGCCTTGCACCACTTGAAAGCGATCGCAGCGATTCCAGGGGATCTCCCAACATGTCTGAAGCCCGAACCGACACGACCCAGACGCGGCCGCAGCCTTCGGCCGCCGAACGGGACGACGCCGGCCACCGCTCCGGTAGGCACCGCGGAGGTGCGGCCACCACGGAGGACTCCACCGCCCCGTCCCACGGCCGCCACCGCCGGGCGTAGGGGGGGCGGAGCGCTTCCTGTACGGGGCTCCGCCCCGGACTCCGCTCCCCAAACGCCGGAGGGGCTGGACATTGCCGCTCAGCAGTCAATCCAGCCCGCCCGGCGTTTGGGGACACGCCCGCAGGGCCCCTGCCGCCGCCCTCACCCCCGCTTCAGGCCCAGTACCTCCGCCGCCCCGAACGTCTCGTTCGCCGGGCGGTCCTCGAAGTACGGTGACAGCCGTTCCGTCAGCTCCTCGTACGAGAAGACCTCCTTCGCCGTGTCGAACTTGGCTGCCACCTTCGGCCGTTCCATGACCGCGACCATGCCGCCGTGGACGACGAGCAACTGGCCGTTGACCCTCCCGGCCGCAGGCGACGCGAGGTAGCCGACCAGCGGGGACACGTGCTCGGGCGCCAGCGCGTCGAGTTCGCCCCCCGCCGGCTCCGCGAATCCGGCGAACACGTCCTCGGTCATGCGTGTACGCGCACGCGGGCAGATCGCGTTGGCCGTGACGCCGTACCTTCCCAGCGCCAGCGCCGTCGACGTCGTCAGCCCGACGATGCCGCCCTTCGCCGCCGCGTAGTTGGGCTGCCCGGCCGATCCCGCCAGGTACGCCTCCGACGAGGTGTTGACGATCCGCCCGTAGACGGGGGCGCCCGCCGCCTTGGAGCGTGCCCGCCAGTGCGCCGCCGCGAAGCGGGTGGTGTTGAAGTGGCCCTTGAGGTGGACGCGGATCACCGAGTCCCACTCGTCCTCGGTCATCGAGAAGACCATCCGGTCGCGGAGGATGCCCGCGTTGTTGACAAGGATGTCCAGCTTTCCGTACGTATCGACGGCCAACCGGACCAGCGCGCCCGCCTGTTCATGGTCCGATACGTCGCCGAGGTGGGCCACGGCCCGCCCGCCCGCCGCCCGGATCTCCGCGGCGACCTCCTCGGCAGGAGCCGCCGATGCCTCACCCGAGCCGTCGCGCCCCGGCTGCCCGTAGTCGTTGACGACGACGCTCGCGCCGAGCCGGGCCAGTTCCAGGGCCTCCGCGCGGCCCAGGCCGCGGCCCGCGCCCGTGACGATCGCGGACAGCCCGTCGAGCGGCAGTGCCGGTGACGGTGGCAGTGACATCCGTGGCCCCCTCAGATCTCGATGCACGTACGCAGGGCCTCGCCCGTACGCATCTGGTCCAGGGCGTCGTTGATCCCGTCCAGCCGCACCCGGTGGGTGATCAGGCCCTCCAGGTCGATCCGCCCGGCGCGCCACAGCGCGATGGCCCGCTCGTACGAACGGAGCACGTCCCCGCCCCCGTACATGGACGGCAGGATCCGCTTCTCGTCGAAGAACAGCTCGAACATGTTGAGCTGGAGGAAGTCGTCCATGGCGCCCGCGCCGACGACGCACAGCGTGCCGCCGCGCCGCGTCGTCTCGTACGCGGTGCGGGCCGTGGCCGACTTGCCGACGACCTCGAAGACGTAGTCGAAGCCCTCGCCCGCCGTGACGCGCTGCTTGGCGTCGGCCAGCTCGTCCGGTGGGACCGCTTCCGTGGCGCCGAACCTCAGCGCCGCCTCGCGCCGTGAGGCGACCGGGTCGACGGCGATGATCTGGGCCGCGCCCTGCACCCGGGCGCCCTGGATCGCCGAGATGCCGACGCCGCCGCAGCCGATGACGGCGACCGAGGAACCGGCCTCCACCCGCGCCGTATTGATGGCCGCGCCGAGCCCCGTCGTCACGCCGCAGCCGATGAGGGCGGCGATCTCGTACGGCAGGTCGTCGGGGATCGGGACGGCGCAGCCCGCGTCCACCACCACCTCCTCGGTGAAGGTGCCGGTGCCGGCGAAGCCGAAGACGTCACCGCCGCGGCGCTTGAAGTTCGGCGTGCCCGCGTTCATGAGCCCGGCGAGGCACAGGTGCGTCTGGCCGCGCTTGCAGGAGGGACAGGAGCCGCACGCGGGCAGCCAGCAGACCAGGACGCGGTCCCCCTGGCTGAACCCGGTGACGCCGTCGCCGATGTCGACCACCTCGCCCGCGCCTTCGTGCCCCGGTATGAAAGGGGCGGGCTGCGGCAGTACGCCGCTCATCGCGGAGACGTCGGAGTGGCACAGTCCGGTGGCCCGGACGCGGAGCTTGACCTTGCCGGGGCCGAAGCCCACCGCCTCGACGTCGTCGAGGACTTCGAGCTTGTCCTGCCCTATCTCGTGCAGTACGGCTGCGCGCACGGTACGGCTCCCTTCACGGGCCTCAGGGGATCAGGGGGATCAGGTGTGTACGACGGTGGTGTCGGCCAGTACCGGCGCGTCGTCCCTCTCGACAGCCGTGACGGACACCTGGACGCGCCCCGGCGACTTCCACATCCGCAGGTGCAGGGTCTCGCCGGGGAAGACGACCCCGGCGAAGCGGGTGCTGTACGCGTTCACGCGCGCGACGTCGCCGCCGAGCACGGTGTCGACGACGGCCTTGAGCGTCATGCCGTACGAGCACAGGCCGTGCAGGATCGGCCGGTCGAAACCGGCGAGCTTGGCGAACTCCGGGTCGGCGTGCAGCGGGTTCCAGTCGCCGGACAGGCGGTAGAGCAGCGCCTGGTCCTCGCGCACGTGCCGCTCGACCTCCACGTCCGGCGCGTGCGTGGGCTGTTCGATGCGGGCGGACGGTCCGCGCTCGCCGCCGAAGCCGCCTTCGCCACGTACGAAGATCTGGGTGTCGCTGGTCCACAGCGGCCCGTCGTCGTCGGCGGTCTCGGAGCGCAGCACGATGACGGCGGCCTTGCCCTTGTCGTACACCGCCTGGACCTTGGAGGTCTGCACCGCGTTGCCCCTGACGGGGATCGGGCGGTGCAGCTCGATGCGCTGGCCGCCGTGCAGGACGTGGGCGAGGTCGACGTCGATGCCCGGCGCGGAGAGGCCGCCGACCACGGCCATGCCGGCGCCCGCGACGGTGGCGAAGCTGGGCAGGACGTGCAGCCGGGATTCGAGGGTGTAGCGCAGCTCGTCGGGGTCGGTGGCGGGCGTGCCGGCGCCGAGGCCGAGGTGGTAGAGCTGGACGTCCTTGTGGTCCCAGGCGATTTCGGCGCTGCGGGGTTCGGCTGCGACGGCCTTTGCGGCATCGATGGGCATGGGGATGCTGCTCCTTGATGGATGGAAGACCCCGGCGCGGCCGTCCGCACCGTCGGCCGCACCGAGGTCGTGCGGGACCGGCCGCGGACCGCCCGTTCTAGAACGCGTTCTAGGCCGATGGAGCCTATGTATAACGCACGCCCCGGAAGTTGTGAAGACAGCTCACTGACGCACCGTCAGGCGGCGTCCGGGTCCTTGCGGTCCTGCCACCGACCTGGACGGCGCCCGCTCCGCCCTCTGCGCTCGGTTTGTGGTGCGGCGGTGTGGAGCGGTCTCCACCGTCGGCGGGGTTAGCCCGCCGACGGGTGCGGGCGCCGGTTGAGGGTCGGGTGGCGTGGTGCCGTCGTTGATGGCCGCGTTGGAGGACAGGGAGAACGCGTGCCGCTCCAGGGCTGAGGATCCGAGGCGACCACAGCGCATTACGGGGAGCTACCAATTCCGGCCTCGTCCGGCTATATTCTGCGCGCGACACTGCACTGAGCTGGTCTTCTCTGTGGGGTGGCCAGCTTTGATCGTGCGAGTGCGAAGGTCGGCCTGTGGGTACAGACGGCGATGCCGTGGGCGCTGTTGCGTGGGACGGGGCCCCGTCCGAGCGGTGGCAGCAGGTGTGGGGTCATCGTGAACACTTGCTGAAGGTTGCCCGGCGGCGGTCCATGAGTGCGGAAGACGCCGAGGACGCTGTGCACGAAGCGATGGTTCGGGCGGCGGAGCGCGCCAACGTGGACAACGAGCGGCTTGGCGCGTGGCTGACGACAGTCACGGTACGGCTGTGCATCGACCGATTGCGACAAGTCACTCGGGAGGCCGAGGTGCACACCCGTGCGGTCCTCGGCGCCCCTGGCCTGCCCCACGTTGAGGAAGCGGTGTGCGACCGCGCAGAGGCGAAGTGGCTCGCCAACCGGAGCACAGACCTTCCGGAACGCCAGCAGGAGGTGCTGAGCCTCAGGGCGCAGGGCTTGGCCGTTGCGGACATCGCGCAGCAGACAGGACTCAGTTACCAGGCGGCCCGGTCACTGCTGGCCAGGGCGCGAAAGACGCTGCATACCGTGCTGGCGGGGACGCTGGCCACCGGCATCTGGGCGTGGCGCAGCCGCCCGTGGACGGTGGTTGGTAGTGGGCAGACAGCGACCGTGGCGTCCGCAGCAGCAATACTGGCGGTTGCGGTTCTCGGCCTGTCCACGCTGGTCCAGGCCAAGGCGCCGGAGGCGCCCGACGTCCTTCCCTACGAAGCACCTCTTCGAGCTGGTGCGAACGCTCCCTTCACGGGCAGCTCCGCAGAGCACAGCCCGCCCATGCCGCTCACGGACCATGGTGGAGGAGGTGTTGCGCTGACGGGTGCCGGCCCCGAGCGGTCCAGCGCGCCGACCTTGGTTCCGATGAACCGGTCGGATACCTCTCCTGTCCCTACGCTTCCGAAGGCCTCGCAACCGACTCATCCCGCGATGCCGCAGCCGACCCTCCCCACGCTCCCGGCCGCTCCGCAGCCGACCCTCCCCACGCTCCCGGCCGCTCCGCAGCCGACTCTGCCCACGCTGCCCGAGGCGTCAGCCTTGCTCGCGCATGACACACCTGCCGCGCCGCAGGAGCGGCTCCGCGTGGACGCCGTCTCTGCTGTATCGGCAGACGTACCTCCCACGTCGCCGCTCCAGTGACGCCACACTGAGATCCGCGCACCTCTCCCACAGCCCAAAAAATCTTCTCTCGCGCGACGCACGCGCTGCTCCTCCCCGTAGAAGCAGATGAAGTCTCACGCTGCCGCGGCCACGTGGCGGCGCACCGGAGGGGAGGCGGGGTGCCAGACCATGCGGCCTTCCGGCTCCACCGAGCAAGGGAAGGAAGCCCGTGCTGAAGCGCATACTTCTATGTTTTTGGATGGGCATGTCAGCGCTGCTGGCAACAGCCCAGCCGGCGTCGGCTCACGAGCTGGGCTACAGCGCCGTGGACAACGGCGAGATTCGCTGGTGGGAGTACACCAGGTACGACACCGAAATCGCACACGCACACAGCACGTGGGATGCCCTCGGTCACATCAACATCGCGAAGGACGACTTGTTCACCGTCGAGGACCTGGAGTGGAACGACGCAGACCGCTGCGACGTCACCTGGGCCGGACTGTACGACTACGACCTTGTCTTCGCAGACGAGGTGTACCTCAATGTCTGCAATTTCAACAAATACAACTATGACCTCTTCATGCGCAAAGGCACCGCCGCCCATGAACTGGGGCACGCGCTCGGGCTCGCTCACAGCTATGAAGGCCAGCTCATGAACAAGTGCTCGGCCTGCTCTGGCGTCAACACCCCGCAATCGCACGACAAAGCCGACTACAACGACCTTTGGGGCTGATGAGATGAAAACCCTTTTTGGTGTGCGTCACCCTTGGCGGTCCACCCTCACTGGTCTCGTCGTCGCTCTTGTCCTCGCTCCCGCTGTAGTTGGATGCGCGCAGCAGAAGAGCCGCACGGCTGAGGTCGATCAGGTCACGGACGTAGCCAATCCGCGTGCGCTCGCGGCCATAGCAGATTCGATCTTCATCGGTGTCGTCGAAGAGCAGGTCGGGACCGAGAGCCTCGGCCAAGTTCCCGAAACGCAGTATCGGGTCAGGGTCAGCCAGCGACTGAAAGGGCCTACCGGCGACGAGGTAATCGTCAACCAGCTGGCAGGCGAACGCCCGGACGGGAGCCGCTTCTCCGTCGAGGGCGACGAGCCCCTACAGCCAGGGCAGGAGTACCTGTTCGCTGCGCGTACTCACCCCAACGGTAAATGGCAGACCGTTGCGGACGTGCATGGCACTCGCGAGATCGGCTCTGCAGCGGAACGCAGCGAACTCGCGACAACCTACCGCGATGCGATAGCGAATCCCCTCCGCCCTGAGGAGATGTGGAAGCGCAAGCCGGGAACGCCGAGCGAATGACGAGCTGTTGGCCGCCGATCACGGGGCACGCCTAAGGTTGGCGGCCAACAGTGGCTGAGAACTCCGGAGCATGGAGGCGCGGCGGGCATGAGTTCGGGCGCGGCGCCTGCCGCTCTGCCCTGCCTATACGAGTTGGAGGGCAGATCTAATGGGGGTTCTGGCGATCAGGCCGCGGGTATGAGCGTGTCGCGGTAGCGGGCCTGGTGGTTGCGGGTGAACTCCTGTTTCTCGTGCCAGGCCCAGTAGGTGTCGAAGTCGCCGTTGCTGCGCAGGGCACGGAGTTTCAGGACGGCTTCGGCGCCGGAGAGGCCCCAGCGGGCACCGGTGATGTCGAGCCGGTCTTTGACCAAGTCCTTGGACCGCCACGCCGACCCGGACGTGGCGAACAGAGCGATGATCCACTGGTAGTCCGGCGGCATCACCGTCACATCGCCCACGGCCTCCGCCGCCAACAGCGCCTCGGCCACATCGGCTGGCCCGGACGCCTCCGGGCCAGCCGCATCACCCGCGACCGCCGCCGACGGACCGTCCGCCAACACCGCCTTCACCGACAAGATCTGCACCCTTTGAAGATTGCGGACAACGGCCGGGGGCGTAGGCTCCGACCAGCCCGTAGGCACCGACCTGACCGATCTGGAACTGGAGCCCACCCCGTGATCAGAGTCCTCCTCGCCGAGGACCAGGGCATGATGCGCGGCGCCCTCGCCCTGCTGCTCGGCCTGGAGGCGGACATCGAGGTCGTCGCCCAGGTCGCCGCGGGTGACGAGATCGTTGACGCCGCCCTCGTCTCCCGCCCCGACGTGGCGCTCCTGGACATCGAACTCCCCGGCCTCAGCGGCCTCGACGCCGCCGCGCTGCTGCGCGACGAGGTCCCCGACTGCCGGGTGCTCATCCTCACCACCTTCGGCAGGCCCGGCTACCTGCGGCGCGCGATGGAGGCGGGCGCGGCGGGCTTCCTGGTCAAGGACGGCCCGGTGGAGGAACTGGCCGCGACGATCCGCCGGGTGCTGACCGGTGAGACCGTCATCGACCCGGCCCTCACGGCGACGGCCCTCAGCTCCGGGCCGAGCCCGCTCACCGCGCGCGAGTGCGACGTACTGAACGCGGCGGTGGACGGCGCGACCGTCGCCGACATCGCCGGGAAGCTGCACCTGTCGGAGTCGGCCGTACGGAACCACCTGTCGTCGGCGATCGCCAAGACCGGCACGCGCGACCGCATGGAGGCGGTACGCGCGGCGAGGCAGCAGGGCTGGCTCTGAGCCCTCGCGTTACGTGCCGAGCCCTCCCATTCACGTGCCGAGCCCTTGCGTTACGTCTGCTGGCTACCGCGCGGCAGCCAGACCAGCATCAGCACCGCACCCCCGAGCAGCGCCCCCGCCCCCACCCGGAACGCCAGCGCGTAGCCGGCCGTCAGCGCCTCCGCGCTCGTTCCGCCCGCCGTCCTGGACGCCGCGACCGTCGACAGCACCGCGAGGCCCAGCGCGCCGCCCATGGTGCGCGAGGTGTTGATCAGGCCCGACAGGAGACCGGCGTCGCCCGGTTCGCCGCTCGATGTGGCGAGCGAGGCCAGCGGGGTCGAGGCGAGACCCGCGCCGGCCATCATCACGACGCCGGGGCCGAGGACGGCGGTGAGGTACGTCCCTTCCGCCCCCATCGTGGACTGCCACGCCATGCCACCGGCCGCCACCAGCGCACCAGTGATCGCGACCCGGCGCGCACCCGCCCTGACCATGAGGCGCGGGGCCAGCTTGGAGCCGATGACGATGCTCAGCGAGCTGGGCACGAGGGCGAGCCCGGCGCCGAGCGGGGTGTACCCCAGCACGTTCTGGGCGTACAGCGTCATGAAGAACCACATGCCGAACATCGCGGAGCCGTTCACGAACATCGCCGCGTTCGCCGCCGAGACCGCCCGCACCCGGAAGAACTTCAGCGGCATCAGCGGCGCCTTCGTCCGCGCCTCCACCGCCACGAAGACCCCGAGGAGGGCGAGTCCCGCCGCCAGTGGCACCAGGGTTTCGGCCGCCGTCCAGCCCTCCGCCTCCGTCTGCACGATCCCGTACGCGAGGGTCGCGAGCCCGGCGGTGACCAGCAGCGCGCCGGGGAGGTCGAGCCGCCGGCCGTCCCTGGCGTGGCTCTCGACGAGCCACAGGGCGGCGCCCGCGAGCACCATCGCGCCGACGGGGACATTGATCAGCAGCACCCAGCGCCAGGACAACGCGTCCGTCAGTACGCCGCCGACGAGCCCGCCCGCGGCCCCGCCGCCCGCACCGACGGCGGCCCACGTTCCGATGGCGTGCGTGCGGGCGGGCCCTTCGGGGACGGCCGACGTGAGGATGGTCAGCGTCGCGGGGGCCAGCACCGCCGCGCCCAGGCCCTGCACTGCGCGGGCGGCCAGTAGCTGCCAGTCCTCCTGGGCGAGCCCACCCGCGAGCGAGGCGGCGGTGAACAGGCCGAGCCCGGTCAGGAAGGTCCGTTTGCGGCCGAAGATGTCCGCGGCGCGGCCGCCGAGGAGCATGAAACCGGCGAAGGCGATCGCGTAGGCGTTGACCACCCATTGCAGGCCGATCGCGCTGAGCGCGAGGTCGGCGCGCATCGAGGGCAGCGCGACATTGACGACGGACACGTCGAGGACGACGAGGAACTGGCCCGCGCAGGCGGCGAGTACGACTGCCCAGGTGCGGGACGGATTGCGGGCGGCGGGTATCCGGGTCTTGGCGGAGGAAGAGGAGGCTTGGACCATGCCTGTCATGCTCGCAGCAACAGTGTGCCCCGTACATCCGCCTTCCGGCGCACGGACACCCCCGGACACACCCCCACGCGCGATGCGGTCCTAGTCGGTGTCCTTCCGCCACATCTTGACGGTCGTCTTCGGATTGCTCGCGGAATTCGATGTGTGCGTCACCAGGCAGCGATACTGCTTACCCAGGTGAGCGACACGATCATTCGCCGCATACTGCCGGTTTACTTTCCATTCCGAAAATCCCGCTGCCATGTGATGACGCCCTTTCAAGGGTCCGGCTCGCTGCCGACCCGCCGGAATTGTCCCATGCCCCGACCCTCACGCCGCCCGCAGCATCGTCACCACCGCCGCCCCGCCGAGGCCGATGTTGTGCGCCAGCGCCACCCGCGCGCCCTCCACCTGCCGCGCCCCCGCCTCCCCCCGCAACTGCCACGTCAGTTCCGCCGCCTGGGCGAGGCCGGTGGCGCCCAGTGGGTGCCCCTTGGAGATGAGTCCGCCGGAGGGATTGACGACCCAGCGGCCCCCGTACGTCGTCGCGCCGCTCTCCACGAGCTTGCCGGATTCACCGTCGCGGCACATGCCCAGCGCCTCGTACGTCAGCAGCTCGTTGACAGAGAAACAGTCGTGCAGCTCGACCACGTCGACGTCCTCGATACCGAGACCGGACGCCTCGTACACCTGCCGCGCGGCGGCCCGCGACATCGGCTTGCCGACGACGTCGACGCAGGAACCGGAGGCGAAGGACTCCTCGGTGTCCGTCGTCATCGCCTGGGCGACGATCTCGACGGCCCTGCCGTGCAGGCCGTGCCGCACGAGGAAGCGCTCCGAGACGACTACAGCGGCCGCGGCCCCGTCGGAGGTCGGGGAGCACTGGAGCTTGGTGAGCGGCCGGTGGATGGTCTTCGCGGCGAGTATCTCCTCGACCGTCCACACGTCCTGGAACTGCGCGTTGGGGTTGTCCGCCGAGTGCCTGTGGTTCTTGGCGGCGACCGCCGCGAGCTGCGCCTCCGTCGTGCCGTACCGCTCCATGTGTTCGCGCGCCGCGTTGCCGAAGATCTGCGCGGTGGGCGGGGTCATCTCGAAGCCGTGGGCGGCGGCCATGACGCCGTAGTGCCGGGCGACGGGTGAGGTGGCGAAGTCGCCCCCGTCCGATCCACCTCCCAGCGCCCCCCGCTTCATCGTCTCGAAGCCCAGCGCCAGCACGCAGTCGCTGATACCGCCCTCGACGAACTGCCGCGCCATCATCAGCGCCGTCGACCCCGTGGCGCAGTTGTTGTTGACGTTGTAGACGGGGACGCCGGTCAGGCCGAGCTCGTACGCCGCCCTCTGCCCGGCCGTCGAGGCCTGGAAGCAGTAGCCTGCGGCGACCTGCTGGACGTCGCGGTACGCGATCCCCGCGTCGGCCAGCGCCTTGGTCCCGGCCTCCTTCGCCATGTCCCAGTACTGCCAGTCACGGCTCTCGGGCTTCTCGAACTTCGTCATCCCGGCACCGACGATGTACGCCTTCATCAGCTCGCCTCCCTCTCCCCTTCACCACGCCAGTCACGCGGCAGGCAGACTAGAACACGTTCCAACCTGACGGAAGGTCAGGTCGCGGCGGAAGAATCGATACGGCTACACCCGTTCGAGTGGCGCGGACATCGTGGGACATCCACATGGGCAACGGACAGAAGGCACCGAAGCCTTCAACGTCAAAACGTCCCGCCCGCCCACACGCCGAAGAACTCCACGAACCGGGCGGCGATCGTCTTCGTGGACACGGACTGCAACGGCCCCTCCTGGCACCTCCGGCCCGGCGGCAGCGCCTGCGACCGGCTTCAGCTGCGCTCAGTAATCTTCAGCTGAACATGACTGCTTCCGCCCCGGTACGACGCGCACCGGGGCGGACAGATTGCGCGAGCTCCTAATGATCTCGCGGAAGGGCGATGCCCTTGTGTACTACGCGTACTACACTGGGACCATGACCCGTTTCGTACCTATAAGAGAACTCAATCAGGACACGGCAGGCGTGATCGCTCGCGTCGAAGCGGGCGAGACCATCACGATCACCCGTAACGGCCGGCCCATTGCCACTCTGGTTCCCCAAGGCGCCGAAGCGGACGTTCCGACCTACCCCTTCCGCACCGATCCCATGGGCGAGCTCGATGACCTCCCCGTTTTCCAGGGCCCAGACCTCAGCGATGACGAGATCAAGGACACCTTGAGCGGCATGGGCGGCAGCGTTGACTGATCACGCCATTCCCGTGGCCGTCGCCGATACCAACGCCCTGTTCCGGCTGTTCACCACGTCCAGCAAACGGCATGAGGAACACCGTGAGGCGCTTAGCAGGATCGGCCACCTCATCGTCTCGCCGATGGTGCTCGCCGAACTCGACTACCTGCTGACCCAGAAGATCAACGCGTCCACGGCGGCGACCGCACTTGAGTTCATCGCCAAGCGTGCCGACACGCAGCGCTTCGAAGTGCCTGCCGTGCAGCCTCACCTGCACACAGCCCTCGCTGTCATGAACGGATACCGGGACCTTGACGGTGGCAGCGGAATCGGCCTCGCGGACGCAATGAACGTGGCCCTGGCGGCGCACTACCGGACGGCTGCCCTCTTCACCTCGGACATCCACTTCCGGATCGTGCGCCCCCTGGACGCGCACGAGTCGTTCCGACTCCTTCCGGAAGATCTCTAGCCCATGCGACCCTCGGCGGCGGCCGTGACGAAGGCCGCGAACGCGGCGGGGGCGACGGCGAAGGCGGGGCCTTCGGGGTGCTTGGAGTCGCGGACGGCGATACGACAGGGCTGGGCGGCGACCTCGATGCAGTCACCGCCGGTGTTACCGCTGTACGACGACTTGCGCCAGGCGGCGGCGCCGAGGGGGGCGCACTCGATGCATTCGCCGCCGGTGTTACCGCTGTAGCTGGACTTACGCCACCGCGCGTTGGTCAGGTCCTGGCTGATGCCCATAACGTTCCTCCATTACGCGGATGATCAGTGCCGCCGAATCCTCCACAGAGAGAGCAGCGGCCTGCAAGTGAGCGTAACGAAGCGCGGCTTCCTTGACAGTCTCAGGGTTGGCAGTCATGTGCCCCGAGATGAGGTCCTCCGAGTACACGAGGTCTGGATCGTCGTCGAACCGCATGGTGGTGAACGAACCGATCAGGCTTGCGTGTTCGCCGGCGGAAAAGGGGAGCACCTGGATCCTCACCCACCGCTCCTCGCGGAAGCTCAACAAGTGAGCCAGTTGATTCCGCATAACCTCCAGGCCGCCAATCGGCCGGTACAGCGCGGCCTCGTCCAGCACCACCCAGATCATGGGCGGATGCTCCCGGCGCAGGATCCGCTGGCGTTCCATTCGAGCCGCCACCAGCTCATCCAGGTTGTCCGGCAGACCCGTTGCCAGCACCGCCCGCGCGTACGCCTCCGCCTGAAGCAAGCCGTACACCAACTGCGCCTGGTACGTGGAGATGTACGCCGCCCGCGCCTCCATCTCCGCATACGGCTGGAACCAGTGCGGCAACTGGCTCCGCAACACCAGCCCCACCAACCGCGAAAACGTCCCGCCCGTCCCCAGCGCCGCGTCGATCCGTTCCGAGAAGTCGCGGGTCGGAACCTTCCGTGCCGTTTCCACCTGGCCGATCAGTGAGCCCGTACAGAAGACGATGTCGCCGAGCTGCCCCTGCTTCAGTCCGGCCGCCTCTCTCAGGCGGCGCAGTTCGGAGCCGTAGTAGTCCAGCGGCGATGCGCTGGGATCGAGATCGCGGATGTTGACCATGATCGGCGGCCACCCCCAAGTTCAACGCCGTGAGGCGTTCCTTTCGGTCAGTAGCCGAGCGTAATCGCGCCACTGCATCCTGGTGACATGAATCACGCAACTGACCGCTCACCAGCAGAAATTGACGCCAGCTATCGCATGGGCTTCACCGTAGGTGAGCACTCGGCGCGGCACATGCGCCGCATCGTGCGGACGTTTCTGGCCCGCTGGGACCTGGCCGAGCTGACCGACGCCGCCGAGCTCGCCCTCACCGAGCTCGTCGCCAATGTCGTACGTCACGTACCCGACCGGCACTGCAACCTCCTCATCCTCCGCCGGCCGGGCGGACTGCGGGTGGAGGTCACGGACAGGTGCCCCCGCCCGGTCCGCACGATGGGCACAGGAGAAGGCGACGAGCTCGCCGAGGGAGGGAGGGGGCTGCTGCTGGTCGAGGCCGTGACCGACCGCTGGGGCGCGGTGCCGCTGCCGGGCGGCAAGACGGTCTGGTTCGAGTGCGATGCGAAGCCCTGTTCGGGCCCGCCTACGATGTGACCGCCCAGTACACGTGCACGCCGCCTGACCGGAGGACCCCATGGCCGCCGCCGCGCCCAAGCCCGAGACGCTCGCCGCCTTCGAGGCCGCCAAGGGCTTCATGCCGGTGCGTGAAGGGCTCGCCCTGTACGCCGCCGCCGCCGAGGCCGGGGCGCTCGGGCTGCCGCTGGTGGAGGTCGGTACGTACTGCGGGCGCTCCACGATCCTGCTGGCCGACGCCGCCCGCGAGGCCGGAACGGTCGCCGTGACGGTCGACCACCACCGGGGCAGCGAGGAGCAGCAGCCCGGCTGGGAGTACCACGACCCGACGGTCGTGGACCCGGAGGTCGGCCGGATGGACACGCTCCCCACCTTCCGGCGCACGCTGCACAAGGCGGGTCTCGAAGACCACGTGATCGCGATCGTCGGGCGTTCGCCGCAGGTCGCGGCCGTGTGGGGCGGCAAGGTCGGTCTCGTCTTCATCGACGGCGGACACACCGACGAGCACGCCAACGGTGACTACGAGGGCTGGGCCCCGCACGTCGCCATCGGCGGGCTGCTCGTCATCCACGACGTGTTCCCGGACCCGGCGGACGGGGGCCAGGCGCCGTACCGCGTGCATCAGCGTGCACTCGCGTCCGGCGCCTTCACCGAAATCTCGGTGACCGACTCGCTTCGTGTCCTGCGCCGTACATCCTCGGGGATCTGACCGGCCCGGATAGCATCGCCGGGTGTCGTACGACAGCCAGCCCCCCACTCCGCCGTCCTCTCCCTCCTCCTCCCCCTCTCCTCGCCGCTTCGGCCGGGGGAACGTCACCGTCGCGGTCGCCGCGCTCGTACCGACCGCCCTGGCGGGCTGGCTCGTGTGGCAGGCGATGAGCGGCCCCGGCGACAGCGATCCGCCGAAGGTGGTACCGCTGCCGGGCCAGACTCAGAGTCAGAGCCGGTCCGCCTCGTCACATGCCGACGCGAAGCCGTCGGCGCCCACCACGCCGCCCACGGCGACCGCTTCCCCCTCCAGGACGAAGGAGGAGGACAAGCCGGTCGCGGCCCCGACCGCGACCGGGCCGCTCGCCGGCAAGGTCGTGGTGGTCGACCCCGGTCACAATCCGGGCAATTTCCGCCATACGCGCGAAATCAACAGACTCGTCGATGTCGGTACGCACCGCAAGGAATGCGACACCACCGGCACGTCCACCAACGGCGGCTACACCGAGGCCTCGTTCACCCTGGACGTCTCGCGCCGCCTGCGTACCCTCCTCGAACAGCAGGGCGCGACGGTCAAGCTCGTACAGAACGAGGACCGTCCGTACGGGCCGTGCGTGGACGAGCGGGCCCGGATCGGCAACGAGGCGAAGGCCGACGCGGTGGTCTCCGTCCACGCGGACGGCTCGGCGGTCGGCAACCGCGGCTTCCACGTGATCCTGCCCGCCCTGGTGAAGGCCGGCGCCGCGGATACGTCGGAGATCGTCGGCCCTTCGCGCGATCTGGGGACGCGCCTCGCGGGCAAGTTCGTCCAGGCGACGGGCAGCGCGCCGTCCAACTACGTGGGCGGTGGCACGGGGTTGGTCGTACGCAAGGACCTCGGCGGGCTCAATCTGTCGACTGTGCCCAAGGTGTTCATCGAATGCGGCAATATGCGTGACCCGAAGGACGCGGCTCTGCTGACGGACGGCGGCTGGCGCCAGAAGGCGGCGCAGGGGATCGCCGACGGCATCGGGAGTTACCTCAACGGGTAGGTCTGATACCCGGGGGCCGACCCCGCCGGAGGGACGATAGATTCATCCGTACGATGGGGAGCTGCCCCCGAGCTCCACACTGTGCCGCCCCGACGAGTCGACCCACTAAGGACCTTCAAAGTGAACATCCGCTCCCTCACTCGAGGCGACGGCGTGGTGATCGGAGCAGCGGTGGTGCTGTTCATCGCCTCGTTCCTCGATTTCAAGTCGTACGACAAGCCGGCTTGCTCGGGCAACTTCTGCCCTCCGGCCATCGATTCCGGCAATGCCTGGGACAGCCTGGGCCTTCTGATGAGCGTCTACCTGGCGGGTGTGATCGCGGCAGCACTCATCGTCGTGTCCCGTTCGCTGCCGCAGCAGCGGAAGATCGCCGGTATCGACCTCGGGCAGTTCGGGGTCGCGTTCGCCGTCTTCGCGGCCTGGACCGCCTTCTGGACGATCGTCGACGGCAGTGACTCCGGCCCCGGCCAGATCCTCGGCCTGCTCGCGGTACTGATCCTCGCCGCCGCCGCCGTCGCCGCCCCGCTCGTCCCCATGCTCAAGGCCCCGCTCATGGGCGCCCCGAAGCCGGTCACGCACCAGCCGTACGGTGGCCAGCCCGGTCAGCCGGGCCCCGGTGGTTACGGCTACCCCGGCGCGCAGCAGCCGCCCTACGGCGGCCAGCCGGGGCAGCCGCAGCCGTACGGTGCGCAGCCCCAGCCGCAGCAGGGTCAGCAGCCGCACGCGCAGCAGGCTCCGGCCTCGCAGGCGCAGCAGGCCGGTGCGCCCGCCGCTGCCGCCGCCGACTTCGCGCCGTTCTGGTTCGCGGTGCCGGTCGCCCGTCCGCTGTACGCCGAGGACGGTTCGCCGACGCCGATCGCCGAGCTCGCGCCCGGCACCTGGTACCTGGCGGTGGAGCAGCGCGGTCCCGGTCTGGTCGCCCAGACGCAGGACGGCCGCCGCGGCGTCCTCCAGGACACCACCGGCATCCAGCGCGGCTGACGCCGAGCAGCGTAACGACAACGGCTCCTCGCCCCTTCCGGGGCGAGGAGCCGTTTCCGTTGCGGCCACCCGGCGTTCACCCGTCGGAAAGGTGAAATCTCAACTGACTTGCCCCGTAAAAGAGTTACTGTCCGGTCGGCGTAGAAAACCGCACCCGTGATCGGGTACGTTCCTCCACGCAGCCGCCACACCAGGGGCACAGGGCTCCCAGGGACTAGCGGCGCGAAGGACCCTAACCTCTGTTGACCACAGCAGTAGAACTCTTCACCGTCCAGCCATACACCCCGCATTGCCAGGTGATCGCCGACGAGGGAGACCACGCCGTCGTCGGCATCTCGCCGGGCAACTCCTACTTCTCCGCACAGCGCGTCACGGACCTGGCCCACTGGGGCATACGCAACTTCCGTCAGGTCGACCTCGTCTACACAGACCTCCACGTAGGAGCCATGTACGAGGCGCTCGGATACACGCCCGAAGAGGCCCGCCGCAAGGAGGTGAAGAACCTCCGTGGCGTGCGCGCCAAGGTCACCAACGCCGCTCTGAGCGCCGACCCGACCGGCACCCGCGTACGCGGCCGCCCCATGTCGGACCTGACCAGCAGCCCCACCTACCGCGAACTCCACGCGCACCTGGGCAACCTGCTCGCCACCGACCCGGAGTTCCGCACGACGTGCGAAACCCTGGTCGACACGTTCCTGTCGACGAAAGTCCTGGACGGCAAGGACAGCACCGCCCGTCAGCGCGAGGTCTGCCTCAAGTACATCTGCGCCGAAGTGCCGTTGTTCCTCGACACCCCGGCGATCCTCGGCGTCTCGTCGTCGCTCAACTGCTACCACCAGGCGCTGCCTCTGGCCGATCTGCTGTACGCCCGCGGCCCCGGCCTGCGCGCCTCACGCAACCAGGGCCACGCCATCGTCACCCCCGCCGAAGGACACCGCCATGACCAGCACTGACACGCTCCTCGACTTCCCGTTCTCCCCCCGGGGCGACCAGCTCCCGCCCGAGATCGAGACCCTGCGCGCCGAGCCGGTCAAGCGGGTCCGCACGATCGCCGGTGACCCGGCCTGGCTCGTGTCCTCGTACGCCCTGTGCAAGCAGGTGCTCGAAGATCCCCGGTTCAGCCTCAAGGACACTTCCGCACCCGGCGTGCCCCGGCAGTACGCGCTGACCATCCCGCCCGAGGTGGTCAACAACATGGGCAACATCACCGGGGCCGGGCTGCGTAAGGCTGTCCTCAAGGCGATCAATCCCAAGACGGACGGCCTTACCGACTGGATGCGGGCCCACGCCGCCACCCTGGTCGACGAAATCGTCGACTACGGCCCGCCGGTCGACCTCCGCAGCCGGTTCACCAACCCCTACGCCGAGCACCTCCACTGCCGCATCCTCGGCATACCCCAGGCCGACGCGCCCCGCCTCGCCGCCAGCCTCGACATCGCGTTCATGAACTCGGCCTGCCCCATCACAGGCGCCCGCCTGAACTGGGACCGTGACATCGCCTACATGGTCGACCGCCTGGACGCCCCGGCCACCACCGGTCTCATGGCCGAACTCGCCGCTCTCCGCGGAAATCCCGACTACGACCATCTGACGGACGAGATGCTGGCCACGGTCGGGGTCACCATGTTCGGCGCCGGAGTCATCTCCACCATGGGGTTCCTGACCATGGCGATCTTCTCCCTGATCCAGCATCCGGACGTGTGGGAGCAGTTGCGCAAGGCACCCGAGAAGATCCCCGCCGCCGTGGACGAGCTGCTCCGCGTCAACCTGTCCATCGCGGACGGCCTGCCCCGCCTGACCCTGGAAGACGTCCGCCTCGGTGACGTCGAGGTGAAGAAGGGCGAGCTCGTCCTCGTCCTGGTGGAGGCCGCCAACACCGACCCGGCCGTGTTCGCCGACCCGCACACCGTTGACATCGACCGGCCCAACGCCGGCACGCACCTCTCCTTCGGCGGTGGCGCGCATTACTGCCCCGCCACCGCCCTCGGCAAGAAGCACGCCGAGATCGCGATCGAGGTACTCCTCGACAGGATGCCCGGCCTGCAGCTCGCCGTACCGGTCGACCAACTCGTGTGGCGGAGCGGGTTCATGAAGCGCATCCCCGAGCGCCTGCCGGTGGCCTGGTAGGCGATTGCCGGCGCCGGACGGCGCCCGCCACGGGGGATGGCCCCGGCCGGATTCGGCCGGGGCCATGGCCACGCCCGCGACCACCGCGCCACCTTCCGGGCGGGGGGCCGTTGTCGTACAGTCGGCCAGGTCCCGCTTCTGACGGACCGTCAGGCGATCGGACGCCCTCGCCCGGAAGGAAGCGGAAATGCGCCTCGGACTCGCTCTCGGCTACTGGGGCCGCGGCCCCGACCCCGGCCATCTCGATCTCGCCCGTGAGGCCGAGCGTCTCGGCTACGACTCCGTGTGGACCGCCGAGGCCTGGGGCTCCGACGCCTTCACCCCGCTCACCTGGATCGCGGCGCACACCACCCGCATCCGGCTCGGCACCGCCGTCGCGCAGATGGCGGCCCGCACGCCCACCGCCACGGCCATGCACGCGCTGACCCTCGACCACCTCTCCGGTGGCCGGATGATGCTGGGGCTCGGGCTTTCGGGACCGCAGGTCGTCGAGGGCTGGTACGGGCGGCCGTTCCCCGCCAGTCCGCTCACCGCCACCCGCGAGTACGTCGACGCAATCCGCCAAGTGCTGCGGCGGGAGGCGCCGGTCGAGGTGGACGGGCGGTTCCACCCGCTTCCGTACCGGGGCGCGGACGCCGTGGGCATCGGCAAGGCGCTCAAGCCCATCACGCATCCGCTCCGGGCCACCCTGCCCGTCCTCCTCGGCGCGGAGGGCCCCAAGAACATCGCGCAGACGACCCGAATAGCCGACGGCTGGCTGCCCCTGTACTGGTCCCCCATGCGCACCGACGTGTACGCGGCGTCACTGACCGGCCTGCCCGCCGACTTCATGATCGCGCCGATGGCACGGGCGCGCGTCTGCGACGACGTGACGGAGGGCCTGCTGCCGGTCAAGGCGATGCTGGGCTTCTACATCGGCGGCATGGGCCACGCGGCCCGCAACTTCCACGCCGACCTGATGGCCCGCATGGGTTTCGAGGCGGAGGCCCACCGCGTCCAGGAGCTGTTCCTGGCGGGCCGCAAGGAGGAGGCGGTACGGGCGGTCCCCGACGCGTTCGCCGACGAGATCTCCCTCATCGGCCCGCGCGAGCGCATAGCGGAACGCCTGGACCTCTGGCGCAAGGGCCCGGTCACGGACCTCCTGATAACGGCCCCGGACCCGCACACCTTGCGCGTACTGGCGGACCTGAACAGCTGAAGGGCCGCGCTCTCCCGATCGAGTGAGCCATACGGTTTCCGCCCCACCGTGTCGGCCGGCTCCCCCAGGTTCGGCCGCATGGAACCGCGGTACGACATCGAGATCGAACCCGAGGTACGGGCTTGGCTCGGTTCCCTTCCGAGAGATCACTACCGTTTCGTCGAACGGCACGCGGACCGCCTGAAGACGTACAGGTCGAGCGGGCTGTGCGTGCTCAGAAGGAGTGCGAGGCCGCGCACTGCCCGGCTGAGGCCGAGTACCACCGGACATTCGAGGAGCAAGGATGAGCGGCGGCTACCACACCGAGTGGAAGATCCCGGACGAGCACCGCGTCGACCCTGCGTACATCGAAGCGGGCGCCTCGATCGCCCTCGGTCAGGCGGTGTACGACTTCCGTGTCGCGCTCGGTATCTCGGAGGCCGAACTGGCCCGGAGGGCCGGTCTCACCGAGGCCGAAGTAGAGCAGATCGAGGGCGGTGGCGCCGCACCGACGCTGCCTCTGCTGCGGCAGCTGGCCTCCGCCCTCGACGCACAGCTGGACGTGTCCATCGACTCCGACGCCATGTCCCTGGCCTTCGTACCGCACGCCGCATAGCCGTCGGGTCAGGCGAAGTCATGCGGGCACTCCAGTGAACCCGGGACCGGCGCCGCCCGGTTTCAGCCAGCGTAAAACGGCAATACGTTCGACATGTCCTCACGTCATCGCAGTGGAAGCAACCAGGCGGCGACGGTCATCATCGTCGTCGCCGACATCATGGCCGTCATCCTCGGCCTGTGGATCCTGATGTACCTGCTGGACGCCAACCGCGCGAACGACCTGGTGAACTTTGTCCAGGACGCCGCCCGGTGGCTGGCCGGCTGGTCACACGACCTGTTCACCTTCGACGAGGCCTGGGCGCGTGTTGTCGCCGGGTACGGTCTCGCGGCGATCGTGTACCTCTTCGCCGGGCACGCCCTGGCCAACGTCGTACGCCGCCTCTGAGGCCCGCTGCTGACGACAGGCCCTAGCAGCAGTCCGGGTCCAGGCCTAGCGGCAGCCGTTCGCCGCTGAAGACCGCGGTGGTCGCCTCGTCGCCTCCTAGGGCGGCCACCGCCAGCAGCAGGGAACCCGCCGTCCAGGTGGTGAGTTCCTCGGGCCATATGGCCCGGTTGCCCTCGAAGACGTACCCCGTCCAGTACATGCCGTCCGGCGCCCGCAGGTGCTGGATCGACTGGAGGATCTCCAGCGCCCGGTCCGACTCGCCCATCACCCACAGCGCGAGGGCCAGTTCGCAGCTTTCGCCGCCGGTCACCCAGGGGTTCGGGAGTATGCAGCGCACGCCCCGGCCGGGGACGACGAAGCGGTCCCAGTCGGCCTCGATGCGGGCCTTGGCCTCGGGGCCCGTGACCGCGCCGGCGAGGATCGGGTAGTACCAGTCCATCGAGTAGCGGCTCTTGTCGAGGAACCGCTCCGGGTGGCGCTGGATGGCGTGCCGCAGCGCGCCGACCGCCAGCTCCCAGTCGGGCTGCGGCTCCTCACGCTGCTCGGCGATGGCGAGCGCGCAGCGCAGCGCCTGGTGGATGGAGGAACTGCCGGTCAGCAGCGCGTCGTTGACGGGAGTGCCGTCCTCCTCGCGCTTCCAGCCGATCTGGCCGCCCGGCTGCTGGAGCCCGAGGACGAACTCGACCGCCGCGTAGACGGTCGGCCACATGTGGTCGATGAACGCGTCGTCGCCGGTGGCGAGGTAGTGGTGCCAGACGCCGACGGCGATGTACGCGCAGAAGTTCGTCTCGCGGCCCCGGTCGGTGACCCGCCGCGCGTCTCCGTCGTCGTACGCCGCGTACCAGGAGCCGTCCGTGTTCTGGTGCCTGGCCAGCCACGCGTAGGCGCGCTCGGCGGCGTCGTGCTCGCCGGCCGCGTCGAGCGCCATGGCGGCCTCGGTGTGGTCCCACGGGTCGAGGTGGTGGCCACGGAACCAGGGGATGGCGCCGTCCTCGCGCTGTACGGCGAGGATGCCCGCCACGGTCTCGGCGGCCTCGTCGGCGGTGAGGACACCGGGCAGGACGAGGTGTTCCGTACGCTCGGGGATCGTCACTTGGCGTCCGCCGCGACCGACACGTCCGACGCGTCCGAAGTGGCCGACGTGGCCGGCAGGTGGGGCTTGGTCGCGTACGCCACGAAGCTCTTGCCCACCAGAGGGTTCAGCGCCTGCTCGGCGATGCGTGTGGCCAGCGGCTTCTTCATGATGTCCCAGACCAGCAGCTTGTGGTACGCGCGGACCGGCAGCGCTGCGTCCTTGCCGTCCCTGCCCACTCCGAACGCGCACTTCAGCCACCAGTACGGCGAGTGCAGCGCGTGCGCGTGGTGCGTGCCGTACGGCCTGAGGCCCGCTTCGCGCATCTTGCCGAGCAGCTCATCGGCCTTGTAGATGCGGATGTGGCCGCCCTCGACCTCGTGGTACGCGTCGCTCAGCGCCCAGCAGATCTTCTCCGGCCCGTAGCGCGGCACGGTGACCGCGATGCGCCCGCCCGGCTTCAGTACGCGCACCATCTCGGCCAGCACCCCCTTGTCGTCGGGGATGTGCTCCATGACCTCGGAGATGATCACGACGTCGAAGGAGGCGTCGGGGAAGGGGAGGTTGAGCGCGTCGCCCTCCATGGCGGTGGCGGTGGCGCCCGCCGGGGCCTCACCCGCCTCCTTCATCGCGGCGAACCACTTGGCGACCTCGCGGATCTCCTCGCCGTTCTGGTCGAGGGCCACCACCTGGGCGCCGCGCCGGTAGCACTCGAAGGCGTGCCGGCCCGCACCGCAGCCCAGGTCGAGTACGCGATCGCCCGGGGCGAGCGGGAAGCGGGAGAAGTCCACGGTCAGCACGGGGTCTGCCCTTCCGGGTGGGGGTGGGTTACGGCGACGCCAGTCCATCGGGGGCGCGTGGCTGGGGCCGCGTGACGGCGGGGGGTGTGCGGGGTCCGCGTCGGCTGCGGAGCCCGCGTCAACGAGGTCTCACCGGGCTCCCCCGCGCACCGCGCTGTGCGCGGCGATCCGTTCGCGGTAGAGCTCCGCGGTGCCCTGGGCGGCCTTGGCCCAGGTGAACCGCTCCAGCACCCGGTTACGGCCCGCCGTACCGAGGCGCCGGCGCAGCTCGGGGTCGCCGAGGAGGCGGCCGAGCGCGGCGGCCAGCGCGCCCGCGTCACCGGGCGGCACGGCCAGGCACGTCTCGCCGTCCGGCCCCGCAACCTCGGGGATCGCGCCGCCGGTGGTGGCGACGAGCGGGGTACCGGTGGCCATGGCTTCGGCGGCGGGCAGCGAGAAGCCCTCGTACAGGGAGGGGACGCAGGAGATCTGTGCGCTGCGGACGAGGTCCACGAGCTCCTCGTCGCTGATGCCCTTGACGAACTCGACGGCGCCCTGGAGCCCGTACCGCTCGATGGCCTGGGCGACCGGTCCGTCCTCGGCGCGCTTGCCTACGACGACGAGGTGCGCGCCGGGGTGTTCGGTGCGGAGCTTGGCGAGCGCCTCGACGAGGTGGACGAGGCCCTTGAGCGGTACGTCGGCGCTGGACGTCGTCACGATCCGGCCAGGGATCTCGGCGACGGACGGGTCGGGCGACCACAGGCCGGTGTCCGCGCCGATGTGCACGACGCGGATGCGGTCGCGGCGTACGCCGAGGTGCTCGACGATCTCCTGCTGCGAGGAGCCGGAGACGGTGAGCACGGAGGGCAGGCGGGCGGCTACGCGCTTCTGCATGCGCGTGAAGCCGTACCAGCGGCGTACCGAAGCGCGCTTGAGGCGGCTCTCGGCGGCGTCGAGATCGAGCTGCCGGTCGACGGTGATGGGGTGGTGGACGGTGGTGACCAGGGGGGCGCCGAGGTCTCCGAGCAGTCCGTAGCCGAGCGTCTGGTTGTCGTGGATGACGTCGAACTCGCCACGGCGGGCGGCAAGGTGGCGCCTGGCGCGGAGGGAGAAGGTGAGCGGTTCGGGGAAGCCGCCGGTCCACATCGTCGCTACTTCGAGGGCGTCGATCCAGTCGCGGTATTCGTCGCGCCGGGGAGTGCGGAAGGGGTCCGGGCTGCGGTACAGGTCGAGGCTGGGCAGCTCGGTGAGCGGTACGCCCTCGTCGAGTACGGGGTAGGGCTGGGAGCCGAGGACTTCGACGCTGTGGCCGAGGCGGGCGAGCTCGCGCGAGAGGTGGCGTATGTAGACGCCCTGGCCCCCGCAGAAGGGGTTGCCCTTGTAGGTGAGGAGCGCGATGCGCAGCGGTCGGTCGCCCTGGGCGGGGTCCCCCGCGTGGGGGCTCGCCTCTATGGCCTCAGCGGTCACTCACGGCCCCCTTCTCACTGCTCTTTGGCCGGAGCGTAGCCGCTGGCGCTAACCTAGAACAAGTTTCAGTATCGATCGTCCGACCAGCTCTGAATCTACCGGCAGGCAGCGCAACCGTAAGCGCCGGATCAGGTGATTCGCGCCACGGCAGGCGCCCTGCCATGCTGTGCCACCCGGGGGGTCCGGTCCCCCACGCCCGGCGTACGGACAAATGCCATGGAATGGGACGCATGACAGCGGAAGTCCAGCCCTCGTCGCCACCTCTGACGGAACGCCAGGAGGCGCGCCGCCGCCGGATCCTGCACGCCAGCGCGCAACTGGCCAGCCGGGGCGGGTTCGACGCGGTGCAGATGCGCGAGGTCGCCGAGGCCGCCGGTGTCGCGCTGGGCACGCTGTACCGCTACTTCCCCTCCAAGGTCCACCTGCTGGTCGCCACCATGCAGGACCAGCTCCAGCACATGCACACCACGCTGCGCAAGCGGCCCCCGGCCGGCGAGAGCGCGGCCGAGCGGGTCGCCGAGACCCTGATGCGCGCCTTCCGCGCGCTTCAGCGGGAGCCGCAGCTCGCGGACGCGATGGTGCGGGCGCTGACCTTCGCGGACCGCAGCGTCAGCCCCGAGGTGGACACGGTTTCCCGCCAGACGACGGCGATCATCCTGGACGCGATGGACCTGACGGGGCCGCCGACTCCGGAGCAGTTGTCGGCGGTCAGGGTCATCGAGCACACCTGGCACTCGGCGCTGATCACGTGGCTTTCGGGGCGGGCGTCGATCGCCCAGGTGAAGATCGACATCGAGACGGTGTGCCGGCTGATCGACCTGACCGGCCCGGCCGGGCGACCGGCCTGACCCGCCCGACCGATTCGATCGCCCCGCCGCAGCGGCTTGCCGTACATGAACCTTGCCGTACATAAACAGGGGGGGCACGCGTGCCCGAGATGTGCCTCCCGCGCTCCCCATTGGCCAGATTCCGCCCCCCTGACATCCGCCGTCGTGGGTACTAATGGGCGACGTGCCATGTTCATGCACAGCTACGCAGGGGCACCTCAGGGGGAGCAGGCAGTGACCAGCATGATCCGCGTTCTTCTCGTGCACGACGTCTGTCTGGTGCGGTCGGGACTGGCCGCACTGCTCGAAAGGGAGCCCGACATCGAGTTATCCGCCAGCACGTCAGGAGGAGCGCTGGGCAGCGCCCGGTCGTTAGCGCCGGACGTGTGCGTGGCCGACGCGGAGGGGCCGGGATCGCCGTGCCTGGCCGCCGCCGCTGAGATATCGGGCGCCCGCGGCGCGTATCCGGGCTGCGGGCTGCTCGTGCTGGCCCGGGCCGGCAAGCCCGGGCTCCTGCGGCGGGCGCACGAGGCCGATGCCCAGGGTTACGTCAGTAAGGACGCCCCGGCCGAGCGGCTGCTCGAAGGGATACGGCGGGTGGCCGCGGGGGCACGTTTCATCGACGACTCCCTCGTGAGTGAATTCCTGGAGGCCGCGCGAAGTCCGCTCACCACACGGGAGTTGAGCGTGCTGTCACTCGCCGCCGAGGGGGCGGACGTCACCGAGATCGCCCACAGCCTGCACCTGACCAACGGGACGGTGCGCAACTACATGGCCGCGATCACCCGGAAGACCGGGGCCCGCAACCGCGTGGACGCCATTCGCATCTCCCAGGGCGCCGGCTGGCTCTGACCAGCCGCCGGCCAGATCACGGTAGAGGGCGGAGCACCGGATCAGCTCGTCATGGCTGCCGCAGACGGCGTGCGTACCGTCCATCACGAGCACGCGGTCGGCGCGCCGGGCCGAGCTGATCCGGTGGGCGACGACGATCAGGGTGGTGTCCGGACGCTCGGCGAAGGCCCGTTCGGCGCGGGCCTCGGCGGCGGGGTCGAGATGGCAGGTCGCCTCGTCGAGCAGGACGACGGGCACGGGTGCGAGGTGGGCGCGGGCGAGGGCGATCAACTGGAGCTCGCCCGCCGACAGTTCACCGGGCGCCACGGCGGCGTCCAGGCCACCCAGGCGCAGCAGCAGTTCGTACGCCCCGACGGCACGGGCCGAGGCGAGCACGGCGGGGTCGGGTGGCGGGTCCGGGCACAGGTAGGTGAGGTTGTCGCGCAGAGCGCCGGAGAAGACGTACGCCTCCTGCGGCACGAGCGCCCGCCGGTGTACGGCGCCGCGCACGGGCTCTCCGCAGAGCCGGACCTCGCCGCCGGCGGGCTCCAGCAGGCCCGCGACGAGGGCGGCCAGGGTGGACTTGCCGATACCGCTGGGGCCGACGACGGTGAGGTGACCGCCGGCCGGGACGATGAGATCGAGCCCCTGGAACACCGGCTCGGCGTGCGGCCCGTAGGCGAAGGTGACCCCGCGAAGCTCCACGGCGGGCTGCGCGGGGCCGGCAGGCCGAAACGGCTTCTTTCCCCACCCCGCCCCTTCCCGAACCGGGGCTCCGCCCCGGACCCCGGTCCTCAGACGCCGGACGGGCTGGGGGGTTGCGGCGGGGAGCGCCTTCCCCGCACCGTGAGCGGGATCCGCCCCGGGACCGGAAGGCGCACCGGCGACGCCGGCGAGGGGCCCGCCTTCCGGCGCCGTGTGCTCGGGACCGGTGGGTGCACGCCCCGGCTGCGTCAGGCGGCGCAGGACCACCGTCAGGCGGGAGCCTGCTGTGCCCAGGGTCTGCATCAGGCTTTGGAGCGCGGGGAGCAGGGCGTACATGAGGTAGGTGAGGGCGCCTACCATGTCGCCGGGGGTCGCGCCGCGGCTCAGTAGCCAGGGGGCGGTCACCAGGAGCAGGATCACCGGCAGCCGGCCGCCCACCGCCACCGCGAGCACCCGCAGCACGCTCCAGCGGGCGAGGGTGCGCGCGGCGCGGAACTCGGCGGCGAACCGGGTCTCCGCCTCGGCGGCCGTCCGCGTCTCCGCGCCCGCCGCCGTGATGTCCCGCAGCCCGGCGGCGGTCGCGTCGAGCGTCACCGCCACCGCCTCGTCGGCGGCCAGGAACGTCTCCTGGCGGCGGGCCATCGGCCGCAGCGTCACGAGGAACAGGCCGAGGCCGAGGACCAGCGGCGGCACCACCACGAGCAGCAGAACGGGCGCCAGCGAGGCCAGCCCGGCCAGCGCCCCGGCCGCCGTGAAGACGAACGACCTGGAGACCATCACCAGGCCTGCGAAGGTGTCCCTGGCGATCTCCACCTGATGGGTGAGCCGGGACACCGCCGCATGGTCGGCCTCCGCCAGGGCCCGGCCGACGACACGGCGTACGAGGCCGTCGCGCAAGGGCTCCACCAGCTCGGAGACGGCCCGGAAGACCCGCCCGGTGCCGTACGCTCCGGCCGCGACGGCCACGGCGGCGGCCGCCAGCCAGCCCAGTCCCCCGGCCGTGCGTCCGGCCAGGAAGCCGTGGTCGAGGGCGCGGGCGACGGCGTACCCGAAGAGGAAGGTCTGCGCGGCCTCCAGCAGCGACCAGCCTGCCAGTCGGGCCAGTACGGGCCGCCGCCGGTTCAGGAAGCGCAGGCCCTCGGTGCGCAGCCGGGGTGCGTCAGTCGTCATGGGCTGAGTGGTCCGTTCCGTCCGTGTCGGTGAACACCGCCCGGTAGTCGGCCAGTTGCCACAGCCGCGCGTGCGGGCCCACCGCGCGGACGCGGCCCTCGTGGAGCCAGGCGACCCGGTCGGCGCGGGCCGCCGTCGAGGCCCGGTGGGCGATGATCAGGCGGGTACGGGCCCCGGCCTCCCGGGTCAGCGCCTCGCCCACCCGCAGCTCGGTGACCGTGTCGAGGCTGGAGGTCGCTTCGTCGAGGATCAGCAGCCGTCCGGGGTGCGCGAAGGCGCGGGCGAGCCCGAGGCGTTGGGCCTCGCCGCCGGAGAGCGGGGCCTCGGCGCACGGGGTGTCGTAGCCGAGCGGAAGGCGGCGGACAAAATCGTCGGCGCAGGCGGTACGAGCCGCCTCCCGCACCGCCGCCGCGTCCGGTTCGCCGGCGCCGAAGGCGATCGTGCCGCCGATGGTGCCGCCCAGCAGCGCGGGCCGCTCGAAGGCCTGGCCGACCGCGCGGCGCAGCACCTCACGGGGCAGCTCGCGCAGCGGGACGCCGTCGAGCGTGACCGTACCCGCGTCGGGGTCGGCGAGGCGGCCCGCGACCGCGGCGAGGGTGGACTTGCCGGAGCCGGAGCGGCCGACGAGGGCGAGCGAGGTGCCGCCGGGGACGGTGAGGTCGAGGCCGGCGAGGATCGTACGGTCACCGCGGGCGACCGTGATTCCCCGCAGTTCCAGCGTCCCGTCACCACCGGGCGGAAGCTCCGCGTCGCCGTGGGTGGTTGCCGGTACGGCGAGCAGTCCGGCGAGGCGGCGGGCCGCGCCCCGGCTGCGCACCAGGCCGTTCAGACGGCCGACCAGCATGCCGATGCCGGTGGCGAGCGCCGCGTACCGGGCGGCTGCGAGCAGCCCGCCCACCGAGAGTTCACCGGCCGACAGGCGTGTTCCGGCCACCGCCAGCACGGCGAGCTGGAGCAGCGGCACGATCACGGCGGCCTGGGCCGTGGAACGTCCCTGGACCCGCCACATCCGGTAGCCCTGGGCGCTGAGCGCCGCCAGCGGCTCCAGGATGCGGGCCTGCTCACGGCGGGCGGTGCCGGCGGCCGCGATCGTACGGGCGCCGCCCACCGCCTCCACGAGGCGTGCGGCGATCTCGCCCTGGCTCACCTGGTAGCGCGCGACACTGTCGCCCGATTCGCGGACGAAGACCTTCAACAGCAGGACGAGCACGGGCATGCCGACGAGGAACGCCACCGCCGTCCACAGGTCGACGACCGCGAGGGCGACGAGACCGCCGACGGGCGTCACCACGGCGGCCACCGTGCCCGCGAGCGCGGCCGGGGCGCCCCCGGCGTGAGCGGCGTTCCCGACCAGGCGGGCCACGATGTCGCCGGGTGGCACCCGGTCCGTGCAGCGCGGCCCGGCCGCCAGGACGTGCCGCAGCAGGCGCCGCCGGAACCAGGCGGTGGAACGGGCGTTGGTGGTGCCGGCCAGTACGCCGTCGAGTGCGTCGACCACGACGAGCAGGCAGGTGAGCGCCGCGCAGGCGGTGAGCCAGGTGGTGGCGGGACGCCCGGAGAGCAGCAGGTCCAGCGTGTGGCCGAGCACGGCGGGCAGGGCGAGTCCGGTCGCGGCGCCCGCGGTACTGAGGACCAGGATCGCCGCGCCGGGGAGCGCGCTGTGCCGGACGGATTCGAGCAGCAGCCGGTCGGCCGTACGGGGTTGGTCCAGCTCCTGGTTCATGCGCGTCACCCTCCCTTCGTGCTCCCTTCGTGCGCGCAGATGTACGGCCCCGGGGGCGCGGTGCCCCCGGGGCCGCATCTTCCGTCAGTACGCCTCAGAGATCTCTCTCGACGTCACAGACAGGACGTCACAGACACAGCAGGAAGCTGTTGGAGCTGTGCTTGTCGCACGCCAGCAGGCTCAGGCTGCTCTGGTCTCCGCCGTCGCTCTCGGGGGTGTCCAGGCTCTGAAGGTCGAGAAGTGCCATGGTGGTTCCCTTCGGTTGTCCGTTCCCGTGGGGACGGGTTTTTTTGGCGGTACGGCTCCGGGTCGGAGCCGTACCGGTTCTAGGGCCGCCTCAGCGGCGGGAGGAAGGGCAGGTGCGCGCCGGTGCCGCGCGCCGCTGCCAGTGCGAGGAGTACGCCGGCGCCGCCGGTGCCCAGGTCCATGGACAGGCGCATCATCTGGTCGCCGGGGAAGGCCAGGTGGCCTTCGTACGGCAGGGCGTACCAGCCGAGGCCTTCGAGCTGCGCGGCCAGATGGGCGGGGCGCGCCTCGGGGGCCGTCGTCCTGGCCAGGTAGAGGGCCATGCCCGCGCGCCCGTTGAACAGTCCGGGCTGGGCGTAGTAGCGCGACCGGGCGGCCCGTACGATGCCGGCCCGCGCCGCCTCGAACTCCTCGTCCGCGCGGTGGGAGAGGAAGTCGTCGAGCACCATGCCGATGCCCACGGACCCGGCCCCGAGGTACGGCATGGTGCGCGTGCCCTCGTCGACGAGCAGGGTGCCGGTGCTGTTGCGGACGCAGCGCGCGAGGTCGGCGCGCAGGGCGTCGGCTGCCAGGTCGAGGAGCTGTGGCGCGCCGGTGTCCTCGTACAGCCGCAGGAAGAGCAGCGCGGGACCGGTGGCGCCGTGCAGCAGTCCGGCGCGCTTGCCGGTACCACCATGGCCGGACTCCCGCTGGTCGGCGAGGAGCTGGGCGGCTTCCAGGGCTCGCTGGCGCAGGAACGTTTCCCCGGTGGTGCGGGACAGTTCGGCGAGTACGAGCCCGACCCCGGCCAGCCCTCCGTACAGCCCGGGAACGAGCCGCTGCCACTTCTCCTCCAGCACCCGCTGCACCAGCTCCAGCGCGCGTTCGCGGTGGCCGAGCCCGCCGAGGACGTGGGCGACGCCCGTCAGTCCGTCGTAGAGGCCGAGCGGTGTGCCGAGCGGCGGCGGATCGGTCTGCCGCAGCAGCCACTCCTCACCCTCCTCGTACCGGCCGGCACCCGCCTGGCGGAGCGCGTGGAGGACACCGGCGGCGCCGTGCGCGATACCGAGACCGCCGCCGTCCGCGAACTGGGCGATGTCGCCGGGGAAGATCCTGTCGTCGCGGCCGGGTGTCACGGAGGCCAGAATGCCCGCTGCGACCGAGTCGCGGCCGCCCGGCCAGTCGGCGGGCTCCACGGGCACGTACGGCTGCTGGTCGCGGGCCGTGTCCGTGTCCGTCCCGCGGATGACCGCCACCGCCTCGTCGAGGAACTCGCGTGGTACGTCCGGGAACTGGCGCGCGGCGACCTCCGCCAGGTGGCGTGCCTTGTCGCGGTCGACCACCAGCAGGGTGGTCATCGGCAGGAAGAGCGCCAGCCGCAGGCAGGCCAGGGCGTACAGGTCGACGTCGAACCCGGTGCGCTCGCGGGGCGCGATGAAGCCGGGGTGCGCGATGGCCTGGCGGTGGTGCTCGTCGACGTGCGCGGCGGCCTCGAAGTCCAGGAGGCGTACGGACTCCTCGTCCGGCCCGACCATGATGTTGAACATGTGCAGGTCGTTGAAGACGACGCCCCGGCTGTGCACGGCGGCGACCGCCTCCTCGACGGCGCGGTGGATGCGCAGCGCCCAGCGGGTGTAGTCCGCCACGGCGGCCGGGTCCGGCTCGGGTTCGAGCAGCGGGTGGCGCTGCGCGAAGAAGGAGTTGAGGGTGCGGCCGGGCAGGTGGTCCATCACCAGGAAGCGGTGGTCACCGAGCATGAACCAGTCACGGACCTCGGGGGCCACGCCGAGCCCGGACAGCCGTTCCAGGGCGGTCCGCTCCCGCTCCAGGCGGGTGACGGCGTCGGCCCGGTCGGCGGCGAGTCCGGCGTGCGGCCGCGCCTCCTTGAGGACCACCTTCTCGCCGCTGCGCAGGTCCTCGCCGAGGTAGACCCCGCCGCCGTTGGAGAAGTGCAGGGCGCTTTCGATGCGGTACGGCAGGTCCTTGGTGGTGGTGGCGTTACGGGCCGCGAGGTGCGGTGCGAGGAACGCGGGGAGCTCCACCCAGTCCGGTACGTGGAAGGCCGGCTCGCGCAGGTCGGGGACGAGCGTCCCCTCGGGGTTCTCGATCGCCGGGACGAGCGCGCCCTGGCCGTCGACGCAGTAGCGGTGCGCGAAGCCGCCGTAGCGGACGTACAGCGGACCGTCGCCCCAGCGGAGGTCGGTGAGGATGTACGGTCCGGGCTCGCCTTCGAGCAGTTCGCCCAGCTCCCGGAGCACGAGGTGCAGTTCGTTCTCGTCGGCGGGGTAGAGCGTCGCGAACTTGCCGCTGGAGCCGCGCCCCGCGTACTTGGAGTTGCGCAGGTGGAGCGGCTGCGGCCCGGGTACGAATTTGAACGGGATCGCTCGCGGGACGCAGTAGTCCCACACCTTCGCGGCCGTCTTCTCCGCGTTGTCCAGGCAGGCCGATACGTGGATCTTCCAGCCCTGCAGCGGCCGGCCGGGCAGCGGTGCGCCCTGCGCGTCGACGGGGTTGATGTGCATCCAGTCGCCGGAGACGAACCTCCGCCACCGCGGCGGCAGTTCACGCTGGGCCACCTCGAAGAGCGGCACCGGGGAGGACTGTCCGGGCCGCCCCGCGGAGAGACGGTCCGGGGTCTCGTAGAACTGTCTGTCGGCGAGGCAGAAGACCTCGTACCGGTTGTCCATGGGTCCCCCCTCGGCTGCGGTGACACCGAGAGGTTTCCACGCGGCAACAGGGGAGCGACAGTCACACCTGTCACGTCATGACAGTGCGGTACTCATAGGTAAAGAACCGTTCGCACCCGTTCGAGAGAGCGGACTCGGGCGAGGCGGCCCGCCCGTCAGCCGTCCGGCGGGAAGACCGTCTCTCCGCCGCCGGTCAGCCTGATCGCGATCGCTTCGACCGGGCACCCCTCCGCCGCTGCCAGCACCTCCTCGTTCGCGTCGAGGTCGGGGGCCGCCGGGTGCGACTGGCGGGCGGTGTCGAGGGCGAAGGAGCCCGGCGCGAGGTTCACGCACATGCCGGAGCCGATGCACACCGCCCGGTCGACCTCGACGTGCCAGCGGTCTCCCATCAGGCCTCCTCGTGACCGGCAGGGAGGTGGATCATCTTGTGCTCCAGGTACTCGCCGTATCCCTCGGGGCCGAACTCCCGGCCCAGACCGGAGTTCTTGTAGCCGCCGAAGGGCCCGAGCATGTCGATGCTGAAGGTGTTCACGGAGTACGTTCCGGTCCTGACCCGGCGGGCGATGTCTATGCCGTGGTCGGTATCCGCGGTCCATACGCTGCCGCTGAGCCCGTAGTCGGAGTCGTTGGCGATCCGCACCGCGTCGCGTTCGTCGTCGTACGGCAGGAGACAGATGACCGGGCCGAAGATCTCCTCGCGGGCGATCCGCATCGAGTTGTCCACGCCGCCGAAGAGCGTCGGCTCGACGTACCAGCCCCGCTCCATGCCCGCCGGACGTCCGCCGCCGGTGAGGATCTTCGCGCCTTCCTCCTGGCCGATCCTGATGTAGTCCAGGGAGCGCTGCTGCTGGCGCTTGGCGACGAGGGGGCCGACCTCGGTGGCCGGGTCGAGCGGGTCGCCGACCTTGAGCGCGCCGGCCGCGGCGGCGAAGGCGTCCGCGAACTCGTCGTAGCGCGAGCGGGGGGTGAGGATGCGGCTCTGGGCCACGCACGCCTGACCGTTGAGCATCCAGGCGAAGGGGACGATGCCGGCGACGGTCGTGGTGAGGTCCGCGTCCGGGAGGATCACCGCCGCCGACTTGCCGCCCAGTTCGAGGGTGACGCGGGTGAGATTGCGCGCGGCGACCTCCATGACGCGCTTGCCCGCCGCGACGGAGCCGGTGAACGACACCTTGTCGACGCCGGGATGCCCGACGAGGTACTCGCTGACCTCGCGGTCCGCCGGGATGATCGACAGGACGCCCTCCGGCAGTCCGGCCTCGGTGGCTATGTCGGCCAGAATGTACGCGTCGAGCGGTGTCTCCGGCGACACCTTGAGTACGGCCGTGCACCCCGCCAGCAGCGCGGGCGCGAGCTTGGCCGCCGCCGTGAACTGCGGGACGTTCCACGGCACGACGGCCGCGACCACCCCGGCCGGCTCCCGGCGTACGAGAATCGGCCCGAGCACGCCGGTCCGCCGCTCCTCGTACGGGAAGTCGCGCGCGACGGCGATGGTGGCGTCCCACACCATCATCGCGGCCAGCGCCTGCATCATGACGCTCGCGGTGTACGGCGTCCCGTTCTCGCACGTGATGCTGCGGGCGATCTCCTCGTGGCGCACGGCGATCGCGTCCTTGATCCGCGTGACGACGGCGACCCGCTCGTCGAGCGTCATCCGGGGCCAGGGCCCTTCGTCGAACGCCGTGCGCGCCACCGCCACCGCGCGGTCGACGTCGGCGCGGGACGCGTGGGGCACGCGGCCGATGACCTGCTCGGTGTGCGGCGAGACGACCTCGATGACGTCGGTGCCCAGCGGGTCGGTCAACTCGCCGCCGATGTAAAGCTTCCGGTGCTCCACAAGCTCGGTCATGACTGTCTGCCTCCCACGGCTCTCACGGGCCCGCGATGCCCGCCTTCAGTTTCCTGACGGTGCATCAGAACTAGTACCAGTTTCAGTCGGTGGAGTCCATGGACCACCCCTTTGCAAAGAAGTCGACCTGGGCGACTATTGGAACGAGTTCTAGTCCTGGACGAAGGAATGCCGAAGGAATGAGGACGGCCCGTGTCGCAGGTGACCGAGCACGGCGGCGGCGTCTGGTCGATCGAAGTTCCCATTCCGGACAACCCGCTCGGCCACACCCTGGTCCACGTCCTCGACACCGACGACGGGCCGGTCCTGATCGACACCGGCTGGGACGACCCCGCGTCCTGGAACACCCTGGCCGGCGGTCTGGCCGCGCTCGGTACGTCCGTCACCGACATCCACGGCGTCGTCATCACGCACCACCACCCCGACCACCACGGCCTGTCCGGGCAGGTGCGTGACGCGTCCGGTGCGTGGATCGCCATGCACGCCGCCGATACCGACGTCGTACGCCGGACCCGCAACGCGGAGCCCGGCACCTGGCTCGACTACATCACCGCCAAGCTCACCGCCGCCGGCGCCCCCGACGACCACCTCGCCCCGCTCCGCGCCGCCCGAGAGTCGGGCCGCATGCGCACCCTGCCCGGCCTCTCAGCGGCTCTCCCCGACCGCGAGATCGTCCCCGGCGACCTGCTCCCCCTCACCGGCCGCCGCCTGCGCGCGATCTGGACACCCGGCCACACCCCCGGCCACGTCTGCCTCCACCTGGAGGAGACGCACCCGGCGAACCTCCCCGGCAACGGCCGCCTCTTCTCCGGCGACCACCTGCTCCCCGGCATCACCCCGCACATCGGCCTGTACGAGGACCCCGACGACACCACCGTCACCGACCCCCTGGGCGACTACCTGGACTCCCTCGAACGCGTCGAACGCCTCGCCCCGGCCGAGGTCCTCCCGGCCCACCAGCACGCGTTCACCGGCGCCCCCGCCCGCGTGCGGGAACTCCTCGGCCACCACGAGGACCGCCTCAACGGCCTCCGCGCCCTGCTCGCCACCCCCCTCACCCCCTGGCAGCTCGCCGAACGCATGGAGTGGAACCGGCCCTGGGACCAGATCCCCTACGGGTCGAGGAACATCGCCGTCTCGGAGGCGGAGGCACACCTGCGCCGGCTGGTGAAGCTGGGCCGCGCGGAAGCGGTGCCGGGCGGCGATCCGGTCACGTACGTCGCTGCGTGAAGGCGCGGACCACCACCGGGGGCGCCTGATACGGGCCGGTACAGTGTGCGAGTCGTCATCATGCCGTTCTGGGGGAAGCCGGTGCGAATCCGGCACTGACCCGCAGCCGTATCCGCCCGTGCGAGGCGGTAAGTCGGAACGCCCGGTCCGGCATGACTACTGGCTCGGCACCGTCGAGGTATACGGAGCCGGAGCCCGGTGCGTGGTTTTCGCGTGCCCGGGCCCGGCTCCTCAGCAGGAGAGGCCCCCGCCCGTCATGACCCTTCGCCGCAGCGCAGCCACCGTGCTCGCAGCTTCCGCCGTACTCTGCGCGGCCACCGCCACGACCGCCGTCGCCGCGCCGTCCCCCAAGCCCGTGATTCCCTCGGGGCTCTACGGCGAGTCGGACCCGACGTACGACGGTGTCTGGCGGCAGTCGCTGGCCCTCCTCGCCCAGGACACGGTGGGCATCAAGCCCGCCGCGAAGGCTGTGAACTGGCTGGTCGGCCAGCAGTGCGACAGCGGCGGCTTCGCGTCCTTCCGCGCCGACGCCGCCGAGCCGTGCACGTCGAAGACCATGACGGACAGCAACGCCACCGCCGCCGCCGTGCAGGCGCTGAGCGCGCTCGGCGGGCAGGACGCCGCGGTGAAGAAGGGCGTCAGCTGGCTGAAGGGTGCGCAGAACCAGGACGGCGGCTGGGGCTACAACCCCGGCAGCCCGAGCGACGCCAACTCCACCTCGGTCGTCATCGGCGCGCTGGCCGCGGCGGGCGAGAAGCCGGCCGAGGTGAAGTCGCAGGAGGACAAGTCGCCGTACGACGCGCTCGTCACCTTCTCGGTCCCGTGCGACGCGAAGACGGGCGGCGGCGCGTTCGCGTACCAGCCGGACAAGGCCGGCAAGCTCGCGCCCAACGCCGACGCGACGGCGGCGGGTGTACTGGGCGGGCTCGGCCAGAAGCTGGACGCCAAGGGCAAGAAGCCCGGGGACAAGCCCGGCCAGAAGCCCGTCAAGTGCGTGAAGGGGAAGCTGACGCCCGCGCAGGCCGCCGCCAACGGCGCCGCGTACCTCGACGACGTACTCGCCAAAACGGGCCACCTCGACACGCCTCCCATGCCGGGCGCCGAGGACACGAAGGCGCAGCCCGACTTCGGCAACACCGCGGACGCCGTCGTCGCGCTGGCCGCTCAGGGCGGCGCCGAGCAGGCGCGGAAGCCGCTGGAGTGGCTGGAGAAGAACTCGGCCGCCTGGGCGAAGGGCAACGGTCCCGCCGCGTACGCCCAGCTGATCTTCGCCGCGCACGCGACCGGCACCGACCCGAAGAGCTTCGGCGGCGCGGACCTGGTGAAGGCGCTCAATGCGACCGGCCCGGCGCCGGAGGCCGCCGACAAGGCCGCCGACGATGCCGCCGACGAGAAGAAGGACGACGGCGGCGGCGGCTTCGGCACCTGGTGGATCGTGGCTGTCTTCTTCATCGCGAGCGTCGGCGCCGGAATCCTGTTCAGCGGCCGCAAGAAGAAGAACCAGCAGCTGTGACGGTCGCGGTCGTGCGGACCCGGCTGATGGCTGCGCTGCTCACGCTCGGCGCCGCGCTCGCGGTGCTGGGCCCGGCGGCGGGGCCCGCGCAGGCGGCGTCCGTACAGGCGGCGTCCGTACAGGCGGCGTCCGTACAGGCGATGTCCGCGCAGGCCGCGGCGTCGGGCGGCTACCGCTACTGGTCGTTCTGGGAGAGCGACGGCGGTGAGTGGACGTACGCCACCCAGGGGCCCGCCACCGCCAGGCCCGCCGACGGCGATGTCATCGGCTTCCGGTTCTCGGTGAGTGAGGACTCGCAGGACTCCGCGAAGCCGCGCCACGCGGCCGACTCCTTCGACGCCGTCTGCGGCGGGACGCCCGCCGAGGACGGCGCCAAGCGGATCGCGGTCGTCATCGACCCCGGTACGCCGGCCGACGCCCCGGACGGTGAGCAGCCGCCCGCGCTGCGCACCGCGTGCGCCCGGACCGGTACGGACGCCACCGCGGCGGACGCGCTCGCCTCGGTGGCGAAGCCGCTGCGCTATAACAGCACGGCCCTGCTCTGCGCGATCTCCGGCTACCCGAAGACCGGCTGCGGGGACCAGGTGTCCGGCCGTGAGGACGCAGGCACCTCCGCCGCGTCCCCGACCGCCCTCACGTCCACCGACGACGACAGCGGCGGCGGACCCTCCGCCGGGTTGCTCGTCGGCCTCGCCGCCGTGCTCGCGCTCGGCGCGGCGGGCGTGTGGCAGGCGCGCCGCCGCCGCGGATGACTTCCATGACCCTGCGCGCGCCGCAAGCCGGCCGCAGCAACGCGCTGCACGCCGGGGCGTGGTGGCTGTGGGCGCTCGGCCTGGCCGCCGCCGCGTCCAGGACCACCAATCCGCTGCTGCTCGGGATGCTGGTGGGGGTGGCCGGGTACGTGGTGGCCGCGCGGCGGACGGATGCGCCGTGGGCGCGTTCGTACGGCGCCTTCGTCAAGCTCGGCCTGCTCGTCATCGGCATCCGCCTGGTCTTCTCGACGTTCCTCGGCTCACCGGTTCCGGGCACCCACACCCTGTTCACGCTCCCCGAAGTGCCTCTGCCCGACTGGGCGCAGGGTGTGCGGATCGGTGGGCGCGTGACGGCCGAGCAACTGGTCTTCGCGCTGTACGACGGGGCGAAGCTGGCCACACTCCTGATCTGCGTGGGCGCCGCGAACGCGCTCGCCAATCCGGCCCGGCTGCTCAAGTCGCTGCCGGGCGCGCTGTACGAGGCCGGGGTCGCCGTCGTCGTCGCGATGACGTTCGCGCCGAACATGGTGGCCGACGTGGTGCGGCTGCGCACCGCCCGCCGCCTGCGCGGCCGGCCGACCGGGGGCGTGGGGGCCGTACTCCAGATCGGACTGCCGGTCCTGGAGGGCGCGCTGGAGAGGTCGGTGGCGGTGGCCGCGTCGATGGACGCGCGCGGCTACGGCCGCACCGCCCAGGTTCCGCCCGCCGTACGGCACACGACGACCGCGCTGACGCTCGGCGGGCTCCTCGGGGTGTGCGCCGGATCGTACGGGCTGCTGGCCGCCGAAGGTGCGACGTACGGTCTGCCGGTCATGGCCGGGGGGCTCGTCGCCGCGTTGGCGGGCCTGCGCCTCGGCGGCCGGCGCAGCGTCCGTACCCGCTACCGGCCCGACGAGTGGGGTGTACGGGCGTGGCTGGTGGCGGGGTCGGGGGCGGCGGTCGCGGCGCTGATGATCTGGGCGGCCGCGGACGATCCGGTGGCCCTGCACCCCGGGGTGGTCCCTCTCGTCGCCCCCGAATTCCCGCTGTGGCCGGCGGCGTCGGTACTGATCGGGCTGTTGCCGGCGTTCGTGGCCCCGGTGCCTCCCGCGTCTCCGGTATCTCCCGCATCTCCGGTACCTCCCGCATCTCCCGTAGTGAAAGCGACTCCGAAGTGATCCGGTTCGAGAATGTGTCGGTCAGCTACGCCGACGGCGACGCCGCGTCGCCGGCGATCCGGGGCGTGGATCTCACCGTGCCGGAGGGCGAGTTGGTCCTGCTCGTCGGCCCTTCCGGAGTCGGCAAGTCGACTCTGCTGGGCACGGTCTCCGGCCTCGTCCCGCACTTCACGGGCGGCACACTGCGCGGACGGGTGACGGTCGACGGCCGCGACACCCGGACCCACAAGCCGCGCGAACTCGCCGACTTGGTCGGGACGGTGGGCCAGGACCCGCTCGCCCACTTCGTCACCGACACCGTCGAGGACGAGCTGGCGTACGGCATGGAATCGCTCGGCCTCGCGCCGGACGTGATGCGGCGCCGGGTCGAGGAGACGCTGGACCTGCTCGGCCTCGCGGAACTGCGCGACCGCCCGATCGCCACGCTCTCCGGCGGCCAGCAGCAGCGCGTCGCGATCGGCTCGGTGCTCACCCCGCACCCGAAGGTGCTGGTCCTGGACGAGCCGACTTCGGCGCTGGACCCGGCGGCGGCGGAGGAGGTGCTGGCGGTGCTCCAGCGCCTGGTGCACGACCTGGGTACGACTGTGCTGCTGGCCGAGCACCGCCTGGAGCGGGTGGTGCAGTACGCGGACCAGGTGATCCTGCTGCCGGGCGCGGGTGAGACGCCGCGCATGGGTGCGCCGGCGGACATCATGGCGGCCTCGCCCGTGCACCCGCCGGTGGTGGCACTGGGCCGCCTCGCGGGCTGGACCCCGCTTCCCCTTTCGGTACGGGACGCCCGCCGCCGGGCGACGGACCTGCGGGCGACCCTGGCCGACGCGGAACCAGGTGCCGCGTCCGGCACGCCGCAGGACCCGGCACAGGCAAGCGTGCTTGCCCCTGGGCCATATCCAGCCCGTCCGGCGATTGAGGACCGGGGGTCTGGGGGCGGAGCCCACAGTTTCAGGAAGGGGCGGGTAGGGGAAAAGCTCGCCCGCCTGCTGGGACGCCGCCGCCCCGAGCCGCCCTCCGCCGAAGCCACCGGCACCAGCACCAGCACCAGCACCGCCGTAGCCACCGTCACGAACCTCCACATCCGCCGCGCCCGCGTAGAGGCCCTCCGCCGGGTCACCCTCACCGTGTCCCGGGGCGAGACCATCGCCCTCATGGGGCGAAACGGCGCCGGCAAGTCCACCCTCCTCGCGACCCTCGTCGGCATGATCGAGCCCACCTCCGGCACCGTCACCGTCGGCGGCCGTACCCCCCACCGCACCCGCCCCCGCGACATGGTCCGCGAGGTCGGCCTGGTCCCGCAGGAGCCGCGCGATCTGCTGTACGCCGACACCGTCGCCGCCGAGTGCGCCGCGGCCGACAGCGACGCGGGCGCCGAACCGGGCGCCTGCCGGGCCCTGGTCGCCGACCTGCTCCCCGGCATCCAGGACGACACGCATCCGCGCGACCTGTCCGAGGGCCAGCGCCTCGCCCTGGCCCTGGCCATCGTGCTCACCGGCCGACCCCCGCTCCTCCTCCTCGACGAGCCGACCCGCGGCCTGGACTACGCGGCGAAGTCGCGCCTGGTCGGCGTGCTGCGCGAGCTGGCCGCGCGAGGGCACGCGATCGTACTGGCGACGCACGACGTCGAGCTCGCCGCGGAGCTTGCGCACCGCGTCGTGATCCTCGCCGACGGCGAGGTCGTCGCGGACGGCCCGACGGCGGAGGTCGTCGTCTCCTCCCCCGCCTTCGCCCCGCAAACAGCGAAGATCCTCGCCCCGCAGAAGTGGCTGACCGTCACGCAGGTGCGCGACGCGCTGGGCGGGACGACGGCATGAGCGACGCACAGCCGGCCCGCCCCGTACGCCCCGTACGCCCGGTGCGCCTGGGCCCCCGCTCCGTCGCCGCGCTCCTGCTCATCAGCGCGATCGGGGTGATCGCCTTCGGCTGGCCGCTGCTCGCCGACCCCGCCTCGGGGCTCGCCCGTGACCACGCGCAGGACGCCCCCTGGCTCCTCGCCGTCCTCCTCCCCCTCCTCGTCGCCGTCGTCGTCGCTACGATCGCCGATTCCGGGCTCGACGCGAAAGCCGTCGCGATGCTGGGCGTGCTGGCCGCCGTCGGCGCGGCGCTGCGGCCGCTCGGGGCGGGGACGGCAGGCCTGGAGCCGATGTTCTTCCTGATGGTGCTGAGCGGGCGGGTCCTGGGGCCCGGCTTCGGCTTCGTACTCGGTGCGGTGACGATGTTCGCCTCCGCACTGCTCACGGGTGGTGTCGGGCCGTGGATGCCGTTCCAGATGCTGTCCATGGGCTGGTTCACGATGGGGGCGGGCCTGCTGCCGGGCGCGGAGCGCCTGCGCGGCCGCCTGGAGCTGGTGATGCTGGCGGCGTACGGCTGCGTCGCGGCGTTCCTCTACGGCACCGTCATGAACCTGCAGGGCTGGACGTACATCGGCGGCATGTCGTCCGGCGTCTCCTTCCACCCGGGCGACCCGCTCCACGAGAACCTGGCCCGCTTCCTCGCGTACTGCCTCGCCACCTCCCTCGGCTGGGACCTGGGCCGGGCGGCGCTCACCGTCGTACTGACCCTCACCATCGGCGCCACGCTCCTCAAGGCGCTGCGCCGGGCCACGCGACGCGCGGCGTTCGAGGCCCAGGTCACATTCGAGGGCCCGCGGCACTGACCGGGCGGTGAGAGGGCCCACAGGACCTTGGTCCTCGACTAGGCCGAATAGTAGGCCCAGAGCCCCGCCGCCGACCCCTCCACCAGCCCGCTGACCAGGACTGATACCCGCTAGCGCACGACGGGCCGATATGCCCGTTTTACCGGTTCTGCTAGTAAGCGGGGTGATTGCGCCGTGGCTGCTGCCCTGCTTCATTGGAGCAGTCGCCGGGAGCGGTACGCCGGTCGCCACCGGCCCGCCCGCGACATCCCCCGTACCCGACGTTAGGTCTCCACGTGTCGTTCCCGATCATCAACCGCCTCGTCTCCCGCCCCAAGTCCTTCGCCGCCGGCGCTGCCGTGCTGCTCGGCTCCGTGGGTGTGGTCATGGGTGGCGGCGTCTCCGAGGCCGCTGCCGCGAGCCCGCAGACCGTCGCCAAGCAGATGATCCCGGATGCCGCCCAGTACGCGTGCTTCGACAAGATCGTCGAGCACGAGAGCGGCTGGAACCCGCAGGCCAGCAACGCCTCTTCCGGCGCGTACGGCCTGGTCCAGGCCCTGCCCGCGTCCAAGATGTCGTCCGCGGGCGCGGACTGGAAGACGAACCCGGCCACCCAGATCGAGTGGGGCCTGGACTACATGAACGACCGTTACGGCAGCCCGTGCGACGCCTGGAGCTTCTGGCAGTCCAACGGCTGGTACTGACCAGCCGCGTGAGTGATGAAGGCCCCGTTGTCGTCGACCCCTCCCTGGTCGACCACAACGGGGCCTTCACGCCGTTCCGGGGCAGGAGCTACAGCCGCTGAATGATCGTCCCGGTGGCGAGCGCACCCCCCGCGCACATCGCGATGAGCGCGAACTCCTTCTCCCGGCGCTCCAGTTCGTGCAGCGCCGTAGCGATCAGCCGAGCCCCCGTCGCCCCCACCGGATGCCCCAGCGCGATCGCCCCGCCGTTGACGTTCACCTTCTCCAGGTCCTGCTCGAAGACCTGCGCCCAGCTCAGCACCACCGACGCGAAAGCCTCGTTGACCTCGACGACGTCGATGTCCTTGAGCGACATGCCCGCCTTGCCGAGCACCGCCCGCGTCGCGTCGATCGGCCCGTCGAGGTGGAAGTGCGGGTCGGATCCCACCAGCGCCTGGGCGACGATCCGGGCACGCGGCCTGAGCTTGAGCGCGCGCGCCATCCGCTTCGACGCCCACATGATCGCGCTCGCGCCGTCGGATATCTGCGAGGAGTTCCCCGCCGTGTGCACGGCGGTCGGCATCACGGGCTTGAGCCGGGCCAGCGCCTCCATCGACGTGTCCCGCAGCCCCTCGTCCCGGTCGACGAGCCGCCACATGCCCTGCCCCGCCGCCTGCTCCTCCTCGGTCGTCGGCACCTGTACGGCGAAGGTCTCCCGTTTGAAGCGCTCCTCGGCCCATGCCGTCGCGGCCCGCTCCTGCGACAACAGGCCCAGCGAGTCGACGCGTTCGCGCGTCAGCCCGCGCTTACGGGCGATCCGCTCGGCCGCCTCGAACTGATTGGGCAGGTCTACGCTCCACTCGTCCGGCCACGGCTTCCCCGGCCCGTGCTTGGACCCGGACCCCAACGGCACCCGCGACATGGCTTCGACACCGCAGCTGATGCCGACATCGATGACCCCGGCGGCGATCATGTTGGCCACCATGTGACTGGCCTGCTGGGACGAGCCGCACTGGCAGTCGACGGTCGTCGCGGCCGTCTCGTACGGCAGGCCGACCGCCAGCCAGGCGTTGCGGGCCGGATTCATGGACTGTTCGCCGGCATGGGTGACCGTACCGCCGACGATCTGTTCGACGCAGTCGGCGTGGATGGCGGTACGGCCGAGGAGTTCGCGGTACGTCTCGCCCAGCAGATAGGCCGGGTGCAGGTTGGCGAGCGCGCCGCCGCGCTTGCCGATGGGGGTGCGTACAGCTTCGACGATGACGGGTTCCGCGGCCATGAGCCATCCTCTCCTCGTCCGCAGGACGTCCCCCGGCGCCCACGGCAGCTGCGAACAACTAGTACGCGTTCTAGTTCTCTGAGCAGTCTCATGAGTGCCACCCGGCAACGCAAGGGCCTTGCACGCCTTGTGCGCGCACTCCACACGCAACAAATGGCGCCGCGGCCCTTGCCACTTGTAGAACTCGTTACTACATTCCCGGCAACTTCTGATGGGTCGTCAGACATGGGAGCTGCCGATGCACTGCCCCGCGCTGCCCGAAGGATTCGACTTCACCGACCCCGACCTGCTCCAAGCCCGCGTGCCGCATCCGGAGTTCGCGCGGATGCGGCAGACCGCGCCGGTGTGGTGGTGCGCGCAGCCCCCCGGTATCTCCGGTTTCGACGACGCGGGCTACTGGGCCGTCACCCGGCACGCCGACGTCAAGTACGTCTCCACGCACCCGGAGCTGTTCTCCTCCCATACCAACACCGCCGTCATCCGCTTCAACGAGTCGATCAGCCGCGACCAGATCGAGGTCCAGAAACTGATCATGCTCAACATGGACCCGCCCGAGCACACCCGCGTCCGCCAGATCGTCCAGCGCGGCTTCACCCCGCGCGCGATCCGCTCGCTGGAAGAGGCCCTGCGCACCCGCGCGCACTCGATCGTCGAGACGGCGATCGCCAACGCCGCCGACGACAACACCTTCGACTTCGTCACCAACATCGCCGTCGAACTCCCCCTCCAGGCCATCGCCGAACTCATCGGCGTACCGCAGGAGGACCGGACCAGGATCTTCGACTGGTCGAACAAGATGGCGGCGTACGACGATCCCGAGTACGCGATCACCGAGGAGGTCGGCACCGAGGCGGCCATGGAGATCGTCTCGTACGCCATGAACCTCGCGGCCGCCCGCAAGGAGTGCCCGGCCAAGGACATCGTGTCGCAGCTCGTGGCGGCGGAGGGCGAAGGGAACCTGGGCCCGGACGAGTTCGGCTTCTTCGTGATCCTGCTGGCGGTGGCCGGCAACGAGACGACGCGCAACGCGATCAGCCACGGCATGCACGCCTTCCTGACCCACCCCGAGCAGTGGGAGCTCTACAAGCGTGAGCGCCCGGACACCACCGCCGAGGAGATCGTGCGCTGGGCGACGCCCGTGGTGTCGTTCCAGCGGACGGCGACGCAGGATCTCGAACTGGGCGGGCAGCGGATCAAGAAGGGCGACCGCGTCGGCATCTTCTACTCCTCGGCCAACAACGACCCCGAGGTCTTCACCGATCCCGGAACCTTCGACATCACCCGCGACCCGAACCCGCACCTCGGATTCGGCGGCGGGGGCCCGCACTTCTGCCTCGGCAAGTCCCTCGCCGTACTGGAGATCAACCTGATCTTCAACGCGATAGCGGAGGCCCTGCCGGACCTGAAGCCGGCGGGGGACCCGCGCCGACTGCGCTCGGCGTGGCTGAACGGCATCAAGGAACTCCGGGTCACCACCACCCGCACCGCCCGCACCGCCCGCACCGCCCGCACCGCCTGACCGGCGCGGCTGCGGACAACCCCGGACATGGGAGGTGGGGGCCAACTCCCCCTACGCCCCGCCCCCCACCTCTCACCGGTTGGTCTCGTCGTAGTCGCGCCGGGCCCGGTCGACCTCGGGGAAGTGGGCGGTGGCCCATTCGGCGAGGTGCGCGAAGAGCGGGGCGAGGCTGCGGCCGTCCAGCTCGACGAACCGCTGGCGGCCGTGCGTGTGGAGGGTCCACAGGATCGGGGTGGTCCACCGGCTGAAGACGATGGCGAGGGGGGCTTCGGCTTGGAATCCAAGGCGCAAGGCGCTAATCACCCATTGCCGGACGGGCGTTGGGTTGTAATGGCCACATCAACAGATCTGTGGTTTGATGCGGCCTCAAGATCAACTATTTCTCTTCCGAAGGACACTTGTGCGTCTTCCCCGTCTTGCCGCAGCGGCCGTAGCAGCCGCCGCGCTCGCCGTCATTGCCGCCCCCACCACAGCCAGTGCGGCCCCCACCGTCACGGAGCGCACCGCGACCGGTGTCGATGTTCACACCAGCCAGGAGAGCGACAAGGAGATACGGGAGTACTGGACTCCCGAGCGCATGAAGCAGGCCAGCCCCATGGAGGCACCCAAGGCCAAGCCCGGCAAGCGCTCCGTCGACAGTCCCGCGAAGAGGATGAAGCTCTCCGCCTCGGCCAAGGGCGTCATGCCCAAGGCCACCACGACCCAGCTGAACGCTGCGGCTGCTACGACGGTCTCCGTCGCCCAGGAAGTCCCCTATACCAACAACCCGGCCTACAACACCGTGGGCAAGTTGTTCTTCAAACTGCCCGACGGCACTCCGAAGGAGTGCAGCGCCTCCTCGATCCTGTCGAAGAACAAGAGCACGATCTGGACGGCCGGGCACTGCGTCCACCTGGGCAACGGCTCAGGCGACGCCGGCTGGATGCGCAGCATCAAGTACGTGCCGGGCTACCGGAACGGGGAAGAACCCCTCGGCTCGTGGACCGCCCAACGCATGTACGCCCCGTCGACTTGGACTGCCGAAGGCGACACCAAAGAATCGGACATGGCGGCCATCGTCCTCAACCCCGTCCTGGTCTACGGAACTCTCGAGAACGCCGTCGGCGGCGCGCTGGGTTACCAGTTCACCGAGAACGGCACCGACTTCACCGACGTCCACGCCGTCGGCTACCCGGTCGAGGGCAACAACCGCACCGACCTCAACGGCCAGCGCATGATGTACTGCCGGGGCAACACCACCGACTACAGCTCCTTCAACCCCTTCGATGACCGCATCGCGATCTCCTGCGACATGGAAGGCGGCGCCAGCGGCGGCCCCTACATCGACAACCTGATCGAAGGCGCCCCGGTCATCATCGGCGCAGTGAGCCACCACGTAGAAGACCAGGCCGGAAACCGCGTCGACGACAAGCTGCTCTCCTCCGAGCACGGCGCCAACGCAGCGGCAGTGATCAACGCTGCCAACGCCACCTGACACCTGGCCAGCAGCACAAAGGACCCTCCCCGCAGGATCGGAGAGGGTCCTTCGCTATGGCCCGGCTTCAGTCCACGACGCTGTTGGGCATATCCATGGGCTCGGCGTACTTCCTGTCCTCATCCCACATGGCCTCGAAGATCTCCTGATCGCTCATCTTGTCAAGCTTCGCCTTCGGGGGAAGCGTCTTCCCTGACTTCGCCAGCGCGGCCTTCCACGCCCGGATGTGATCCTCGCGCGTCTCAGTCGGCACGTGCCCCTCTACGGACACCACGTGATCATCACTCATCGCTATCGTCACACCCGCTGTTGCCGCCGAGCCACACAACGCACCCAGCAGCACGGCCAATGCCACAGTCCTCTTCCGTGCATCCATGCTGCTCAGCTTATGAGTTGCCCGGCGGGTCACTCAGAGATCGATCCCTGCGGCACGTACGAAGGTTGTGAAGGCGGGGCGGGAGACGGTGAAGGCGGGGCCTTCGGGGATCTTGGAGTCGCGTACGGCGACGAGGCAGGGGGCTTCGGCAATCTCGACGCACTCGCCGCCCTGGTCGCCGCTGTAGCTGGACTTGCGCCAGGCAGCCGCGCCCAGGGGGGCGCACTCGACGCAATCGCCGCCCTGGTCGCTGCTGTAACTCGACTTACGCCACTGGGCGCTGGTCAGTTCGAGGTTGCTCCTCATAGCGTTCCTCCATGATGCGCCGGATCAGCTCCGCCGAGTCCTTGAGGGACAGGGCCGCCGCTTGGAGGTGATCGTAACGGAGTGAACAGTCCCTGACAGTCTCCGGATTGGCGGTCGGGTGCCCCATTCCATAGCCCTCTGTGTAGAGGATGTCCGGGTCGCTCGCGAAGCGATAGAGGTTGAAGGAACCTGTCAGTCCCGCATGCGCACCCGCCCCGAACGGCAGTACCTGGACGAACACCCTGGGGTCCGCCTCGAAGGACAGAAGATGGGTCAACTGGCCCCGCATGACCTCCGGACCGCCTATCACCTGCCTCAGCGCCGCCTCGCTGAGGATCGCCCACAGCAACGGCGGCTCCTTCTTCTCCAGGATGGACTGCCGGGCCAGCCTGACCGTCGTACGGTCGTCCAGGTTGCTCTCGTCCATGGCGCCGAGCACAGCCCGTGCGTACGCCCTGGTCTGGAGCAGGCCGTGCACCATGTGCGTCTGGAAGGTGCAGATCTCGGTCGCCCGCGCCTCCAGCTCCGCCACCTGCTGGAACCAGACCGGTAGTCGACTTCGCAGTACGAGCCCGAGCAGCCGGGACAGCATTCCGCCCGTCTCCAGCGCCAGGTCCACGCGTTCGCTGAACTCGGCCGTCGGGAGCTTGCGGGCGGTTTCGATCTGGCCGACCAGCGAGCCGGTGTAGTTGATGACCGAGCCGAGTTGTTGCTGGGTGAGTCCGGCCGCTTCGCGGTAGCGGCGGAGTTCGTAGCCGTAGTAGTCGAGCGGTGATGCGCTCGGGTCGAGGACGTTGATGTTGACCAAGGCGGGTCTCCCTCGCTCAACTCCGCCCCCTTTGAGGCGGATTGCGTTTTGAGGCGTTGCTGAGAGTAGTCGCACGGATACGTTCTTCGTAAGTGGGCCTGGGCTATCCGTACTGGTGAATGATCAATAACGTTGGGTGGTCAGCCCGTTACCGATCGAGGGAGCGTCCGACCAATGCCTACGGCCCAGCACGTCCCCGACCTGCTTTCGCCCGAGTTCGCCGCGAATCCGTACGCCGCCTACAAGGTCATGCGGGAGTCCGCGCCGCTGTTCTGGCACGAGGCGATGCAGAGTTACGTCATATCCCGGTACGAGGACGTCGAACGGGCCTTCAAGGACAAGGAGTCGGTGTTCACCACCGACAACTACGACTGGCAGATCGAGCCCGTGCACGGGAAGACCATCCTTCAGCTGAGCGGCCGAGAACACGCGGTGCGCCGGGCACTGGTGGCTCCCGCCTTCCGGGGCAAGGACCTCCAGGAGATGTTCCTTCCGGTCATCGAGCGCAACGCCCGCGAACTGATCGACACCTTCCGGGACCGGGGTACGGTCGATCTCGTCGACGCGTTCGCGACCCGCTTCCCGGTCAACGTCATCGCCGACATGCTCGGTCTCGACAAGGGGGACCACGCGAAGTTCCACCACTGGTACACCACCGTGATCGCGTTCCTCGGGAATCTGGCCGGTGACCCCGAGGTGGCGGCGGCGGGTGAGCGTACGCGCGTCGAGTTCGCCCAGTACATGATTCCGATCATTCAGGAACGCCGGAAGGCGCCGGGAAACGACCTGCTGTCCACGCTGTGCGAGGCCGAGGTCGACGGTGTACGGATGAGCGATGAGGACATCAAGGCGTTCTGCAGTCTGTTGCTGGCGGCCGGTGGCGAGACCACAGACAAGGCGATCGCGGCTCTCTTCGCCAACCTTCTCGCGCACCCGGACCAGCTGGCCGCCGTACAGAAGGACCGCGGCCTGATCGACCGGGCCTTCGCCGAGACGCTGCGCTTCACCCCGCCCGTACAGATGATCATGCGCCAGACTGCGGTGGACGTGACGCTCAGTGGTGGCACCATCCCGGCCGGCGCCACCGTCACCTGCCTGATCGGTTCCGCCAACCGTGACGAGAGCCGGTACGCCGACCCGGACTCGTTCAACATCTTCCGCGAGGACCTCACCGCGACGAACGCCTTCTCCGCCGCCGCCGACCACCTGGCCTTCGCTCTCGGACGGCACTTCTGCGTCGGCGCCCTGCTGGCGAGGGCCGAAGTGCAGGTTGGCGTGAACCAGCTGCTGGACGCGATGCCGGACATCCGGTTCGCGGACGGCGCCGAGATCGTCGAGCAGGGCGTGTTCACGCGGGGGCCGCAGGCCGTGCCGGTGGCGTTCACGCCCGTCGGCTGAGGGCTGCGGCGCCCCACTCAGCCGCGCCGGTGGACCCGATGGTGGTCAAGGAGTCTCCGGCGCGGCGAGTGGGCGGGAGCTCTCAGCGGTTGATCATGTCGCGGGTCTGGGCGTAGACGGTGGCGTCGGTGAGCAGTCCGTTGTGGCTCAGGCAGCCCGTGCGTGTGTTGGTGGCGCCGGAGAGGGCGACGCTGCTGTCGGGGTTGATGACCGTGTCGCAGGGCGACCACCAGGTCGCGTAGCGCGGGCTTCCTGGTGTCTCGTCACCGGAGTTGAGGGCCGTCAGGAAGTCAGATCCGATGCGCATCTCGTAGCACGAGGTGTCGAAGCAGCTGTTGGCCGTGTCGGTGCCGTGGTTGGGTCCGCCGAGCGATACCCATGCCTCGGTCTTCGAGTCGCCGCCGAGGTTCTTGGCGTAGTAGCGGGAGGAGAGCCCGCCCATGGAGTGGGTGACCACGTCGGCCTTCGAGGCTCCCGTGGCTGCCAGCAGCCGGTCTACCTCAGTGGCGAGCTGCTGGGCGGTGGTGGCGTTGGACTGCCGGGAGTCGTAGCTCCACCGGTCGAGGTGCGAGGCGGGCCAGCCGTCGTTCTTGAACCGGCTCACCATGGTGTCCCAGTTCGACGCACTGCCGTTGTAGCCGTGGACGAACAGGATGGGATCGCTGGAGCGGCTGTACGCCGACGCCGTGCCGGCCGCACCGGCCGGAGTCGTGGCTTGCAGGGGGAGCAGGAGGGCGGCGGCCGCAGCGGCCGCGATCACGGGCTTTCTCACGGTTACCTCACGGGGTTCCGGGCGAGCGGGACAGCGCGTGGGGGCGCTGGGGACGGGGGGAGCTGTGAGGAGCTGTCGTCCCGGGTCGCGGAATGACCGAAGGCACCGGTGCCGTACTACGAGGGTGGCGAAAGGTTACTGCCGGGTATCCGGAAGACGGCAAGACGCGTGCACGAAATACTTCCGGACCGGCCGCCGCCGCTGCTGCGCGGTTTGAGACGTCAGACGACGCAGGAGGGCCTGAAGGCCTGGTCGGCCGGTCCCGTGCGCTCCAGCGCATGCAGAACCCACTGGTGGACCACCGGGTCGTTGGGCGACTGATCGTGCTCGATGACGTTCAGCGGGCACGCGTCCTGGAGGGTGACGTTGGTGACGTCGCGGGCCGATCCGTCCAGGAAGGCGCTGGTGTAGGGCGTGACGACCTCGTCGTACCTGGTGGTGACGACGGTGTAGTGCGGGCCGGGCAGCGTCTCGTCCCTGGCGTTCAGGCCGGTCAGGAACTCCGAGCCCGCCTGTTGTTCGTCACAGGCCGGGCAGGCCGCGTTCTCGAGACCGGCGGGCCGCACGAGCGCGCTCTCGGTCCCGTGGTTGGACGGAACGATCCCGACCAGGTCGTCGACCTTCGTCGCGCCGCCGAGGTTCTTGATGTAGTACCGGGGCATCATGCCGCCCTGGCTGTGGCCGACGAGGTCGACCTTGCGCGCGCCGGTCGCACCGAGCACCGCGCCGACGAATGCATCCAGCTCCTCCGCCGACTCGGCGATGGGCCCCATGGCGTTGCCGCCGTAGTTCAGCGCGAAGACGCAGTACCCCTCGTCCTTCAGCCTGGGGCTGAGCGTCGGCCAGTTCTTGGCCATGTTCTCGAACGTGCCGTGCACGAGAACAACCGGGTCCGGATGCTCGGCGCCGGGCTTGCAGGACCAGTCATTGGCGCCGGGCGGAGAGACGTCGGTGGTGTCGCCGACGGCGGACGGAAGGGGGCCGGCGACGGTGGCGGTGACCGCGAGAGCGGCGGCGACCAGGGTGGAGCGCAGTCTCGGCACAGGGGGTCCTTGGGAGGTTCGGAGGCGAGCGGGAGCCGGGGGCCACAGATCGTGGTTGCGGGGGGGCGAGAGCGATGTCTGGCTGCTCCTGGAAACGGCGCTGTTCGCAGCCGGTTCGCCAGGGGCGCGGGATGGCTCCTTTGAGGGGGGAGATCCCGAACATCGTTCGGCAATGTCGTGCGGTGCGGCGATTTTGCGCGCAAGTTACTCGCGTGTCAACCCTTCCGGAGTGCGGCGATCACTGGCCGTGCCGGGATTCGTTGACCTGCTCTCAGGCATCACCGTAGTGTTGAGCGGACTAACAGTGCTAATCGCTCATTGGGCTCAAAATGGCCGTTAAGTTCCACGCCCGCCGCCGGGCGGCTGTCTTCGCCGGCTCAGTCCTCCTGGTTACGGGGCTCCCGTTCACGCTGTCGGCGTGCGGTTCCCCTACGCCGCCGGCGGGGCAATCGGCCGGCGAACCGGCTGTCGTCGCTCCGGAGTTCAGCCCCTCGCTCACCGGCGCGCTGGGGGCGCAGGTCACGGCGGCGCAGGACGCGGCGGCCAAGGAAGCCGCCGAACGCAAGGCAGCGGAACGCAAGGCGGCCGAGCGTCACCCTGAATCCGGGCAGCCCGACTCCGCCACGGGCGGCGGGAAGGTATGTACGACGGACCCGGCCGACCGGTCCGCCTGCCGCAACCCCGACCCCGGCGGGGCCATCGATCCCAACGGCGGTGATGTGGACGGCGACGGCGTCTTCGAGCAGCACGAGCCCGTCGGCCCCGGTTACAAGGACCCGCGCGCGTACGACGGTGGCAGGACGACCGGTGAGACCATGTGCGAGTGGCTGCGGTCCCAGGGCATGGCCTGCTGAGCGCCTGCCCCCGACGCGGCAGTCACGGGAGATCGCGCGAGGCGTTCCGCACGTCTGTCCCGGCCGACCGGGATCCCGCCGATGTCGCCGAGCGCTGTCGGCAGACCGGACCCGCCACTGGCTCGACGCCGCCGGGCTTCTCGGCGGACCCGGTCCCGGCAGCCCCTCAGTGGGACACCGGGGTGAAGGACACCGGCAGGGCGGTCAGCCCGCGCATCCAGATGGACGGCCTCCAGGCAAGCTCCTCGGGCTCGACCGCGAGCATGACGTCCGGGAGGCGTTCCAGCAGGGCCTCGACGGCCGTGCGGGCCATGACGTCGGCGAGCTGCGGCGCGGGATAGGGGCAGCGGTGTTCGCCGTTGCTGAAGGACAGGTGTGAGGAGTTGCCCTCCGCGCCGACGTGGCCCTCGGGCCAGATCTGCGGGTCGGTGTTGGCGGCGGCGAAGCCGAGCACCAGGCAGTCGCCGGCCTTGATGTGGCGGCCGCCGAGCTGGACGTCGCGGTCGGCCCAGCGGCCGATGAAGTTCTGGGTGGGTGTTTCCAGCCAGAGGACCTCGTTGAGGCCCTGCCCGACGCTGAGCCGCCCGCCGGAGACGTTCAGGGCGAACCGGTCGTCGGTGAGCAGCCGCCGCAGCGTGTTCCCGATCCAGTTCGCGGTCGGCTGCTGGGCGGCGGCGATGATGGAGATGAGGTCCTGGACGATCTCCTCCTCCGTCAGGCCCGCCGGGTGGTTGAGCATCCGGGAGATGACGTCGGGGCCCGGCGTGGCCCGCTTCTGGGCCACGAGTTGCTGGAGGCGCTGCCCCACCCGCCCGTACGCGGCCACCGGGTCGTCGCCCTGTGCCGCGTCCAGGGACATCCGCAGGTCCTCCACGAGGTCGTCGGTGTCGGTGCCGCCGGCCGGCATTCCGCACATCTGGACCGCCGCGCGCATCGGAAGGGCGTGCGCGTACGCCGCCATCAGCTCGGCCTGGCCGCTGCCCGCGAAGCCGTCGATGAGCTCGTCGGCGATCCGGCGGCAGTTGTAGCCGAACTCGAACTGGTCGACCGCTTCCAGGGCCTCGCTGATGACTCCGGCGCGGCGCTGGTGTTCGAGGCCCTCGGTGAAAAGGACCGACGGCTGGTAGCCGACGTACGGGAGAAGCGGCCAGTCGGCGGGGATGTTGTCCCACTGGTTCCAGCGCCGGGAGTCGCGGGCGAACAGGTCGTCGTGGGTGGTGACGTACGAGACCTCGGAGTAGCCGAGGACCAGCCAGGCCGGGATGTCGCCGTCGAGCAGCACCGGGGCCACGGTGCCGTGTTCGCGGCGCATCTCCCGGTACAGCTCGGCGGGCGTCTGCTGGTACTGGAGGCCGCTGAGCCGGATCGCGCCCGCGTCGTGCGCGGGGCAGCCCGGCGGAGGAGTCGCCCCGGAAGTGGCGGCGGTGGGGTCGCTCATGTGGTCGTCTCCTGGGCCAGGGCCAGCTTGTAGAGATGGTCGACGAGGGTGATCAGGACACGTTTGCCGTCGCTTCGCACCCGGGCGTCGCAGTCGAGCAGGGGGATGTGTTCGGGGAGTGCCAGGGACTGGCGGATCTCGGCCAGGGAGAAGTACGCGGCGTCGTCGTCGAACCGGTTGACGGCCACGACGAAGGGAGTCCGGTGGTGTTCGAGGCGGTCGATGGCGTACCAGGAATCGCTCATGCGCCGGGTGTCGACCAGGACGACCGCGCCGAGGGTGCCGGAGAACAGCCGGTCCCAGAGGAACCAGAACCGTTCCTGGCCGGGAGCGCCGAACAGGTAGAGCACCTTGGTCTCGTTGAGACTGATGCGGCCGAAGTCGAAGGCGACCGTCGTGGTGGTCTTGTGGGCGAGCCCCGTGGTCTCGTCGACGCCGACACCGGCCTGCGTCATGTACTCCTCGGTGTTCAGCGGCCGGATCTCGCTCACGGACCGGACCAGCGTGGTCTTGCCCACGCCGAAACCGCCGACGATGACGATCTTCAGTCCGGTGTCGGCGGCATCGGCGAGCGGCGTACGCTCCGGGGCCTGCGCCGGCGCGTCGGAGATCGCGGACGCGTCAGAGATTGCGGAGTCCATGCAGCACCTCCTTCAGCAGGGCGGATTCGGGCAGGTCGGCGGCGGCCGCGGCGGCCCTGGGACGGCGGGCGGTGATCCGTCCGGCGGCCAGCAGGTCCTCCAGGAGGATCCGTACGACGGTGATGGGCATGCGCAGTTCGGCGGCGATCTCCACCACCGCGGCGGGGTGGCGGCACAGCGTGAGGATGCGTACGTGCTCCGACTGCATGCCCGGCGTCGGGTCGCACTCGCTGACCACCAGGGTGACCAGATCGAACACCGTGGTGTCCGCGGTGTGGCTGCGGCCACCGGTCACCGTGTAGAGGCGGTCCGGAGACCCGGTGTCGACGGGGCGGCGGGTCATGACGTCGGACTGTCCTGCGCACGGCTGCGGGGTTCGGCTCGCAGGTGCTCGCCGATCTGCTCGACCAGCTCGCTCATGTTGTGGCCGACCACACCGGGGTCGGCGTTGTCGGCGGCCACGACGGCGAGGTGGGCGCCCTCACCGGCCTCGACTATGAGGAGCAGTCCGCCGTGGAACTCGGCCATCAGGTGGTTGACGCCGCCGGTGCCGTCGCCGAACTCCACCGAGGCACCGTGGGCGAGGGACTGCATTCCGGAGGAGATGGCCGCGAGCTGGTCGGCCTGGTCGAGGGTGAGGTTACTGCTGCGGCACAGCTTGAGGCCGTCGCGGGAGAGCACCAGGGCGTGCCGGGTGCCGGGGGTGCGCTCCACGAGGTTGTCCAGGAGCCAGGTCAGGCTGGTGTCGGTGGTCTGCACGGTGGTCATGGGCCGGTTGGGGGTGGTACTCCGGTCGGCCCGTGCCTCCAATCTGAAGGATCGGGTGAGGGGGACAGCCGCCTGTCGGGGCGGCAGCACGCGGGGGTTCGAGCACGGTGGTGCTCGGCGCTCGGCGCTCGGGCTTCATGGCTCAGCGCTCGGGGCTCAGGGCTCAGGCGGGTGGGCGCGGGTCCTTACGGCGCTGTGACTGGTGGAAGGCGCCGAAACTCGCACCGGGGTTGCGCCCGGGCGGGGTGGGCGGCTGGTCGTCGGCCTCGGTCGCGGGGCGTCCCCGGTCGGCGGCGGCCATCGTGCGTCCCGGCGGCCGTACGGGCAGGCCGCCCGCGGTCGCGACCTGAGCGGGGCCTTCGGC
>NZ_JAGGPC010000034.1:0-75322 GCF_018614005.1 Streptomyces sp. ISL-99 | reverse complement strand
AACAACAACCCCAGCTCGTCCCGCACCCGGATCGCCAGGCTCCCTTTCGGGAACGCGGCCCGCGCCACCCGCACCGTCTCCGCCGGGATCTCCCCAGACCCCTTCGGCTGCATCGACATCCGCACCCACCCCACACGACAACGTCGGCCTTCAAGACCACAACCGGGTCTCGAAGGCCGACGTCACGCACAGGCCCGAATTAACCAACAGCATCCCCACGTCAGGGGGCCGGGCCTCGCGCGTTCAGCGGAGCTGACGGAGCTACTCCGCCGCCCTCTTGGGCTTGGGACGCCACACCACCAGCGCACTCGCCTGCTGTACGTCCTCGTACCGGACCAGGTCACGCCGGTACGACGCGTGGACCTGCGCCTCGCGCTGCTGCAACGCGGCCGCCGCGCCGTCCACCGCCGCCGAGAGTTCGGCGACGCGCTGCTGGAGCGCGGTCACCTGGTTCTCCAGCTCGATGATGCGCTTGATGCCGGCCAGGTTGATGCCCTCGTCCTGCGACAGCTGCTGCACCTGACGGAGCAGCTGGATGTCGCGGGCCGAGTAGCGCCGCCCGCGCCCGGCCGTGCGGTCGGGGGAGACCAGGCCGAGGCGGTCGTACTGCCGGAGGGTCTGCGGGTGCAGGCCGGAGAGCTGGGCCGCGACCGAAATGACGTACACCGGTGACTCGTCGGTCAGTTGGTACGGGTTACGACGCATGCGCGGGTCCATCTCATGCTCCCTTCGCGGCCTGGAACAGCTCCGCCCGCGGGTCCTCCCCCGCGGTCGCCTCACGGTAGGACTCCAGCGCCTCACGGGCCTTGTCGTCAAGGCCCTTCGGCACTTCGACCTCCACGGTGACCAGCAGGTCGCCGCGGGTGCCGTCCTTGCGGACCGCCCCCTTGCCGCGGGCGCGCATCGTACGGCCGTTGGGCGTGCCGGGCGGCAGCTTCAGGGTGACGGGCGGGCCGCCCAGCGTCGGTACCTTCACCTCGCCGCCGAGCGCCGCCTCCACGAAGGTGACGGGCACGGTGACGGTGAGGTTGTCGCCCTTGCGGCCGAAGACCGGGTGGGTGCCGACGTGGACGACGACGTACAAGTCGCCCGCCGGGCCGCCCCGTTCACCGGGACTGCCCTTGCCGCGCAGCCGGATCCGCTGGCCGTCGGAGACGCCCGCCGGGATCCGGACCTGCATGGTGCGCGAGGATTTGGCGCGGCCGCTGCCCTTGCATACGTCGCAGGGGTCCTGGGCGATGAGCCCGCGGCCCCGGCAGTCGACGCACGGGTCGGTGAGCGAGAACCCGCCACCGCCGCCGCGCGACACCTGGCCCGTACCGACGCAGGTCGGGCACACGCGGGGTGTGCCGTTCTTGTCGCCGGTGCCGGCACACGCCTTGCAGGGTGCCTGGCTGGACATCCGCAGCGGGACCGTGGCCCCGTCGACCGCCTCGGTGAAGCTGAGCGTCACCTCGGACTCGATGTCCTGGCCGCGGCGCGGCTGCGTACCCGTACGCGTACCCGGCCCGCCCCGGTTGAACAAGCCCCCGAACACGTCCCCGAGGCCGCCGCCGAACCCGCCGGCGCCGCCGGTCTGGGCCCCGCCCTGGGCGCCTCCGAAGAGGTCGCCCAGGTCGAAGTTGAAGGTGCCGCCGCCGGCGCCGGGACCGGGGCGGAAGCCCCCGTTCCCGAAGAGAGCACGCGCTTCGTCGTACTCCTTGCGCCGCTTGGGGTCGCCGAGGATGTCGTTCGCCTCGGAGATCTCCTTGAAGCGGTCCTCCGCCTTGGCGTCGCCCTTGTTGGCGTCCGGGTGGAACTCGCGGGCGAGCTTCCGGTACGCCTTCTTGATCTCGGCCTCGGTGGCGTCCTTCGGGACGCCGAGAACCTTGTAGTAGTCCTTCTCGACGAAGTCCTTCGTGCTCATCCCCGACGTCCCTCCTTCCTGCTGCCGCTACAACACCTGTTACCGCTACTGGTCACGTCAGCCCTCGTCCGGGCCACCGCTCTCCTCGTCCGGAGCCGCAGCCTGGGCCTGAGCCGAGGGCTCGTCCGCCTTGGCGGGCGTGGCGCCGGGCTGGGGCTCGGCCACCGCGACCCGCGCGGGACGGATGGTCCGCTCGCCGATCCGGTAGCCGGGCTGGAGGATCGCGACGCACGTGGTCTCGTCGACGTCCGGTGCGTACGAGTGCATCAGAGCCTCGTGGATCGTCGGGTCGAAGGGCTCGCCCTCCTTGCCGAACTGCTGCAGGCCCATCTTGGCGGCCACCGTCTCCAGCGATTCGGCGACCGACTTGAACCCGCCCACCAGCTCGCCGTGCTCCCGCGCGCGGCCGATGTCGTCGAGGGTCGGGAGGAGCTCGCTCAGGAGGTTCGCGACAGCGATCTCCTTGACCGTGACCCGGTCCCGCTCCACGCGGCGACGGTAGTTCTGGTACTCCGCCTGGAGCCGCTGGAGGTCCGCGGTGCGCTCATTGAGCGCCATACGCACCTGGTCCAGCTGCGCCGTCAGAGCTACGTCCTGTACGTCCCCGGCCGGGGCTGCCGGGCCCGACTCCTCGGCGGAGTCGGTCCCTGCCTTTTCGGGCGCGGCAGCCTGCGGTTCGGCGTCTTCGGGAGTGGCGCCGGAAGGGACGTCGGGCTTCTCCTCGAAGCCCGGAGTCTCCTCCGTCATGCGGCGCCTCCCTGCCGGCCGGCGTCACGCTCGTCGTCGACGATCTCGGCGTCGACGACGTCGTCGTCAGCCTTGGCGTGGCCCTCGGCACCCGGAGCGTCGCCGCCCGCGGCCTGAGCGCCCTCGGCGTTGGCGTACATGGCCTGGCCGAGCTTCTGCGAGACGGCCGCGACCTTCTCCGTAGCCGTACGGATCTCGGCCGTGTCCTCACCCTTGAGCTTTTCCTTCAGCTCGGTGATGGCGGTCTCGACCTCGGACTTCACGTCACCCGGAACCTTGTCCTCGTTGTCCTTGAGGAACTTCTCCGTCTGGTAGACGAGCTGCTCGGCCTGGTTGCGCGCCTCGGCGGCCTCGCGGCGCTTGTGGTCCTCGTCCGCGTACTTCTCGGCCTCTTCGCGCATCCGGTTGACCTCGTCCTTCGGCAGCGAGGAGCCACCGGTGACGGTCATCTTCTGCTCCTTGCCGGTGCCGAGGTCCTTGGCAGCGACGTGCATGATGCCGTTGGCGTCGATGTCGAACGCGACCTCGATCTGCGGGACACCGCGCGGGGCCGGCGGCAGACCCGTCAGCTCGAACATGCCGAGCTTCTTGTTGTACGCCGCGATCTCGCGCTCGCCCTGGTAGACCTGGATCTGCACGGACGGCTGGTTGTCCTCGGCCGTCGTGAAGATCTCGGAGCGCTTGGTCGGGATCGTCGTGTTGCGCTCGATGAGCTTCGTCATGATGCCGCCCTTGGTCTCGATACCGAGAGACAGGGGCGTGACGTCGAGGAGCAGGACGTCCTTGACCTCACCCTTGAGGACACCGGCCTGGAGCGAGGCGCCGATGGCGACGACCTCGTCCGGGTTCACACCCTTGTTGGCGTCCTGACCGCCCGTGAGCTCCTTGACGAGCTCGGCGACGGCCGGCATACGGGTCGAGCCACCGACGAGAACGACGTGGTCGATCTCGGAGAGCTGGATGCCCGCGTCCTTGATGACGTTGTGGAACGGCGTCTTGCAGCGCTCCAGAAGGTCGGCGGTCAGCTGCTGGAACTGCGAGCGCGTGAGCTTCTCGTCCAGGTGCAGCGGGCCCTCGGCCGACGCCGTGATGTACGGCAGGTTGATCGAGGTCTCGGTGGAGGAGGACAGCTCGATCTTGGCCTTCTCGGCCGCCTCGCGCAGACGCTGGAGCGCCATCTTGTCCTTGGAGAGGTCCACGCCGTGACCGGAGTGGAACTGCTTCACCAGGTAGTCGACGACGCGCTGGTCCCAGTCGTCACCACCGAGGTGGTTGTCACCGTTGGTGGCCTTCACCTCGACGACGCCGTCACCGATCTCAAGGAGCGACACGTCGAAGGTGCCGCCACCGAGGTCGAAGACGAGGATGGTCTGGTCGTCCTTGTCGAGGCCGTACGCCAGGGCGGCGGCGGTCGGCTCGTTGACGATACGCAGGACGTTCAGGCCCGCGATCTCGCCGGCCTCCTTCGTCGCCTGGCGCTCCGAGTCGTTGAAGTACGCCGGGACGGTGATGACCGCGTCGGCCACCTTCTCGCCCAGGTACGCCTCGGCGTCGCGCTTCAGCTTCTGCAGGATGAAGGCGCTCATCTGCTGCGGGTTGAAGGTCTTGCCGTCGAGCTCGATGTTCCAGTCGGTGCCCATGTGGCGCTTGACCGACCGGATCGTCCTGTCGACGTTGGTGACTGCCTGGCGCTTGGCAACCTCGCCTACCAGCACTTCACCGTTCTTCGCGAAAGCGACGACGGACGGCGTGGTCCTGGCGCCTTCGGCGTTGGTGATGACGGTGGGCTCGCCGCCCTCCAGAACGCTGACGACGGAGTTGGTGGTGCCCAGGTCGATGCCGACCGCACGTGCCATTTCGATTCCTCCAGCTGACTTGAGTGGAACAGACTCAAGGATGCATGACGGATCCGATCGCGTCAACAGACCTGAGTGAGGGCGACTCAACTCTTATGCGGCCCTTATCGGCATGAGCACGGCACGCCCACACCCAACCGTGCCCCATTTCTGGACGAAAGGCATGAAAAAGTACGCCCCATGCTTGCGAAGCGCATCTTCGACCTGGCGGTCACCGCCGCCTTACTGCCGATCGCCGCCCCTCTCCTGCTCCTCACCGCCACCGCGGCGGCCGTAACGTCGCGGGGCCCGGTGCTCGTACGGAAGACCCGTGCGGGCCTGGCCGGCCGCCCCTTCGGGATGCTGACGCTCCGCACCGACCCCCGCACCCCGGTCGGCGGGCTGCTGCGCCGGTGGCGGCTGGACGTACTGCCGCGGCTGATCCACGTACTGCGCGGCGAGATGTCCCTGGTCGGGCCGTGCGCGCTGCCGCCGGGACATCCTTCGGCGACACGGGCGAGACTGGTGGTGCGGCCGGGCATCACCGGGCTGTGGCAGGTCGGCGGGCGCTCGGAGCTGCCGTGGGAGGAGATGGACGTACTGGATCTGCATTACATCGAACAGCACTGGCTCGGCCTCGACCTGGCCGTCCTGGCCCGCACGATTCCCGCGGTCCTCGCCGCCAGGCGCTGAGGGAAGCCTTACGCGACACAGATCACCGCCTGCGCAGCTACAGTGCGGCGGCATAAATGGGTACGCTCAGCACGGACTGAATAAGTTACCGCTTAGTAATCCCACTGAACTTTCACCCTCGCAGGCCCGAGGAGCCCCTTAATGCAACTCGCCGCGATCATCGTGTCGCTGGTCCTGACCGTGGTCGGCGTTGCGCTCATCGCCCGAGCCGTCGCGCAGATCTACCGGTTCGTCAAGCTGGGCCAGCCCGTCCCCGCGGGCAGCCGCACCGACAACCCGAAGCAGCGCACGATCACCCTCGCCAAGGAATTCCTCGGCCACAGCCGGATGAACCGGTGGGGCATCGTCGGCGTCGCGCACTGGTTCGTCGCGATCGGCTTCCTGACGCTGCCGCCGACGCTCGCTCAGGCGTACGGCCAGCTCTTCCGGGCCGACTGGATGCTGCCGGTCATCGGCGGCTTCCTGCCGTTCGAGATGTACATCGAGTTCATCGGTCTGATGACGGTGGTGGGCATCGTCGTCCTGATGGCGATCCGGCTGCTCAACCTCCCCTCGCGGGCGGGCCGCAAGTCGCGTTTCGTGGGCTCGAAGGCCTGGCAGGCGTATTTCGTCGAGTACATCATCCTGACGATCGGCCTGGCGATCCTGGTGCTGCGCGGCCTCGAAGGCGCGATCCACCATGTCGACGGCTACGACGCCGCGTACTTCGTGTCGTACCCGCTCGTCCTCGCCTTCGACGGCCTGAGCGTCTCCACCCTCCAGACGCTGATCTACCTCACCGCGATGATCAAGATCGGCACCTCGCTGATCTGGATGATCACGGTCTCGCTGAACACCAACATGGGTGTGGCGTGGCACCGCTTCCTCGGCTTCCCGAACATCTGGTTCAAGCGGAACGCGGACGGCTCCAGCGCCCTCGGCGAGCTCAAGCCGATGACGTCCGGTGGCAAGGAGATCGACTTCGAGGACCCGGGCGAGGACGACACCTTCGGCGTCAGCCAGGTCGAGCAGTTCAGCTGGAAGGGCATCCTCGACTTCTCCACGTGTACGGAGTGCGGCCGCTGCCAGTCGCAGTGCCCCGCCTGGAACACCGGAAAGCCGCTTTCCCCGAAGCTCCTGATCATGTCGCTGCGCGACCACGCGCACGCCAAGGCGCCGTACCTGCTCGCGGGCGGCGGCAAGACCATGGAGGGCGAGGAGAAGGCTTCCGCCGAGCAGCTGAAGGACGTCCCGGCGTCCGCCCTCGCCGAGGCCGAGCGTCCGCTGATCGGCACGCTCGAAGAGAACGGCGTCATCGACCCGGACGTGCTGTGGTCCTGCACCACCTGCGGCGCCTGTGTCGAGCAGTGCCCGGTCGACATCGAGCACATCGACCACATCGTCGACATGCGCCGCTACCAGGTGATGATCGAGTCCGCCTTCCCCTCGGAGGCCGGCACGATGCTCAAGAACCTGGAGAAGAAGGGCAACCCCTGGGGCCTGGCCAAGAAGCAGCGCGTCGAGTGGACCAAGGAGGTCGACTTCGAGGTGCCGATCGTCGGCAAGACGATCGAGGACCTGTCCGAGGTCGAGTACCTCTACTGGGTCGGCTGCGCCGGCGCCCTGGAGGACCGCGCGAAGAAGACCACCAAGGCCTTCGCAGAACTGCTGCACATGGCGGGCGTCAAGTTCGCGATCATGGGCGGCGACGAGAAGTGCACGGGTGACTCGGCCCGCCGCCTGGGCAACGAGCCGCTGTTCCAGCAGCTCGGCCAGGAGAACGTCGCGATGCTGAACATGGCGTACGGCGAAGACGAGGACGATCCGGCGACGAAGAAGCCCAAGTCGTCGAAGAAGATCGTCGCGACCTGCCCGCACTGCTTCAACACCATCGCGAACGAGTACCCGCAGCTGGGCGGCGAGTTCGAGGTCATCCACCACACGCAGCTGCTCCAGCACCTCATCGACGAGGGCAAGCTGATCCCCGTCACCCCGGTCGAGGGCCTCATCACGTACCACGACCCCTGCTACCTGGGCCGGCACAACAAGGTCTACACGCCGCCGCGCGAGATCATGTCGGCCGTCCCGGGCCTGCGTCAGCAGGAGATGCACCGCCACAAGGAACGCGGCTTCTGCTGCGGCGCCGGCGGCGCGCGCATGTGGATGGAGGAGCGGATCGGCAAGCGCATCAACACCGAGCGCGTCGACGAGGCGCTGTCCCTGAATCCGGACATCATCTCGACGGCCTGCCCGTTCTGCCTGGTCATGCTCACCGACTCGGTCAACGGCAAGAAGGCTGAGTCGGACAGCGGCTCCGCCGCGGGCGGCAAGGCGAAGGAGTCCCTCCAGGTCGTGGACGTGGCACAGCTGCTCCTCGACTCGGTGAAGACACCGGCCGAGCCCGACGACGCGACGGAGCCGGAGAGCGCGACGGAGCCCGAACCGGCGAAGTAGCCAGTGCGGTAACCCGCGCGAAGTCGAAGAAGCGGCCGGATCTGCCTCGGGGGCAGGTCCGGCCGCTTTCCTACTCTCGCTCCCTCACCCTGCTCACTCCGCTTACCGCAGCGGTCAAAAGAGAGCATCATGTGCCGACTGGAACTTGCGATGCGGGCGGGGTGGGTCGTGCGAAGAGGGATCGCAGTGGCAGCGGTGAGCTGCGCCGTACTCCTGACCGGCTGCGGCGCCTCCGCCGACAGCGGCTCCCCGGCCACCGGCGCCAAGGCCGTCTCCTCGCCCGCCACCCTGGCGGCCAAGGCCGCCGCGCCTCCGCACCCCGTACCGCACGGCAGGGGCAGCCGCGTCGCCGAGGACTTCAACGGGGACGGCCACCGCGACCTCGTGCTCAACGACCTGGTCAAGGACCCGGAAGACCGCCTGGGCGACGACGCGGGCATCGGCATCGTGTACGGCTCCGAGCCCTCCCGGCCCCTCGACCCCTCCGTACGCCAGCTCCTGACGCCAGCCCGCAACGCGGCCCGCACCGAGGGCGTGCTTCCCGCGGCCTTCGACGCCGAGGCGGCCTGCGACCTCGACCGGGACGGCTATGCCGACCTGGTGGTCACCACGGACCCGCCGTTCAACGGCACGGGCATGCCGCCCGTACCGCTCCAGATCCTCTTCGGCGCCGCGGACGGCCTCACCGGCAAGGCGGTCAAGCTCCGCATCCCCGACCGCGCCCGGTTCGGCAACGAGTGGCCCGGCCACCCCGTCTGCGGCGACTTCGACGGCGACGACAGCAAGGACCTGGCGGTGACCGCCGGCGGCGGACGCCTCAGCTACCTGCGCGGCCCCTTCACCCGCGCCGGCGCCCCGCGCGCGGCCGCGGACGCGCTTCCGGGCGTCGGCCCCGTCCTCGTCTCCCCCGACCTCGCGCCCGACGTCAACGGTGACGGTTACGACGACCTCGTCTCCGCGACCCGCACGCACGCGCCCGGAACCGCCGGACGCGCCACGCTGCTGCCCGGCGGACCGACGGGCCCCGGGCGCCCGGGCGGTACGTACACCTTCAAGGCGGTCAAGCCGCGGCCGGGCGACCTCCCGGCCGGCGAGGAGACGTCCACCACGGACCTCCTGCGGTACGCCGACTTCGACGGCGACAAGAAGCCGGACACGGTGGCGCGTACACACCGGGGCGAGACGAAGGACGTCATTACCCTCCACTCCTCAGCCGTTGGCGGCAAAAAGGCCGTCACTTTCTCCACGGCGGTTTTCTCCACCCAGCAGCGGTGACCCCGCACTCCCCCTAGGGGATGTCACAGCTCGGCCGCAAAGCCGGGCCTGTTGCGGCAGGCCCGGCATACGGCGCATCCGGACCAGGTACGTTCGATTACGTGGCTGGATTCAGGATCGGACGCGGCCGGGACAACCGCACCCCGCAACAACAACCGCAGCGGCAACAGCAGCAGCAACCGCGGCAACAGCCGTACGGGCAGCAGGCAACACCGCCTCAGTCCCCGTACGGCCAGCAGCAGTGGCCGCAGGCACCGCAGTACGGCGGACAGCACGGCGAGCCCGAATACTTCGGCGACCCGCACCATGCCCAGGGTGGCGGCCCCGGAGGCGGTGACCCGTACGCCGCCAGCAACAACCCGGGCCACACCACCGCGTTCAGCATCGGCGAGGACCCGTACGGCGACGGCAGCACCTACCACGCCGGCAACGCCCCCGCCCCGTCGGCGGGCCCGCGCCTGCACTGGAAGCAGCTCCTGAGCGGCATCGTGCTGCGTCCGGGCCCGACGTTCTGGCAGATGCGCGACTACCCGGTGTGGGGCCCGGCGCTGGTGGTGACCTTCCTCTACGGCCTGCTGGCGGTCTTCGGCTTCGACAAGGCCCGCGAAGAGGCCATCAACGCCACCCTGGCGAACGCCATCCCGTACGTCCTGACCACCGGCATCGCGGTGATCATCTGCGGCCTGATCCTGGGCGCGGTGACGCACACGCTGGCCCGCCAGCTCGGCGGCAACGGCTCCTGGCAGCCGACCGTCGGCCTCTCGATGCTGATCATGTCGATGACGGACGCCCCGCGTCTGGTCTTCGCGATCTTCCTCGGCGGCGAGAACGCGCTGGTCCAGGTACTCGGCTGGGTGACGTGGCTGGGAGCGGCGGCGCTGTTCACCTCAATGGTGAGCAAGTCGCACGACCTGCCCTGGCAGAAGGCGCTGGGCGCGTCCGCGATCCAGCTGGTGGCGCTGCTGTCCCTGATCAAACTGGGCACGATCTGACGCAGGCACCACCCACCCCCCACCCGCTCCGCACGACGAAGAGGGCCCCGGCGCGAATCCCGCACCGGGGCCTTTCTACGCTTCTTACGCGTCCAGAACCTGCCCGGTGCGCCGCACGACGGGCTTCTGCACGCTCCAGGGGAAGTTGATCCATTCGTCGGTGCGCTTCCACACGTACTCGCATTTCACGAGCGAATGCGACTTCTCGTAAACGACCGCGCTGCGCACCTCCGCCACATGATCGAGGCAGAAGTCGTGCACGAGCTTGAGCGTCTTGCCCGTGTCGGCGACGTCGTCCGCGATCAGCACCTTCTTATTACTGAAGTCGATCGCGTTAGGGACGGGCGCCAGCATGACCGGCATCTCAAGGGTCGTCCCGACCCCCGTATAAAACTCCACATTCACGAGATGAATGTTCTTGACGTCGAGGGCGTAGGCCAGCCCACCAGCGACAAAAACTCCACCCCGCGCGATGCTCAGCACGATGTCGGGCTCGTACCCGTCGTCGGCAATGGTCTGCGCGAGCTCGCGCACCGCGTTGCCGAACCCCTCGTAGGTCAGATTCTCCCGTACATCACTCATACCCGGCATCACACCTGCGTCCGATGGAAATTGAGGAAGGACCGCGAGGCGGTCGGCCCGCGCTGCCCCTGATAACGCGACCCGTACCGCTCGGAGCCGTACGGGAACTCCGTGGGCGAGCTCAGCTGGAACATGCACAGCTGCCCGATCTTCATGCCGGGCCAGAGCTTGATCGGCAAGGTGGCGAGGTTCGACAGCTCAAGCGTCACGTGCCCGGAGAAGCCGGGATCGATGAACCCGGCGGTGGAATGAGTGACAAGACCGAGCCGCCCGAGCGAACTCTTCCCCTCCAGCCGCGAGGCGAGATTGTCCGGCAGCGTGATCGTTTCGTACGTCGACGCCAGCACGAACTCGCCGGGGTGCAGGATGAACGCCTCATCACCCTCCGGCTCCACCAGCCGCGTCAGGTCCGCCTGCTCGACGGCGGGGTCGATGTGCGGGTAGCGGTGGTTCTCGAACACCCGGAAGTAGCGGTCGAGCCGCACGTCGATGCTCGAGGGCTGCACCATGGATTCGTCGTACGGATCAATACGCACGCGTCCGGCGTCGATCTCGGCCCGGATGTCCTTGTCTGAGAGAAGCACGCCCCGAGGATACGCAGAGCGCGCGGGCCCGCCCCAATCGGACGGCCCCGCGCGCCTCCCACTCCGGCCTCCGGCCGGCCTCAGGCCGACCTGACGCTCCCTAGCGCTGCTCCAGCACCGCCACCGGCACGGCATGCCGAAGCCGGGCACAACGCGGACAGCGGATGAGCCGCCCCGGCCCGATCCGGTCGGCTCCGAGCTGCTGCAGCGGGAACGATGTGGTGCTGAACACGTGCCCCTCGGCACAGCGGACGACGGTGGGCTCCATCAAGTCCATCAAGTCCCTTCCCCAACAAAGCGTGGACGAGAAGGCCACATTAGGGGATGAACAGGACGCCACTCCAGGCGGCACTCCGCCCTCCAAGGTACGCCCACACGACGCCACGAAATCGCCCGACCGCACACACCGGCCGGGCGATTGGGGTACACTGTGCGACGAAGCGGCGCCAGCCAACGGCCCGCTACGCGGGTGTAGTTTAATGGTAGAACATGAGCTTCCCAAGCTCAGAGCGCGAGTTCGATTCTCGTCACCCGCTCCACAGAAAAGCCCCAGGTCAGAGACCTGGGGCTTCCTTGTTGTCCAGACCCCCCAGAGCCGTCGCGCCCTCCGCGTGCCCTAACTCGCCGAAATCACCTGCCCAGAGAGCCGCCGACGCTCCACGCGCGAGCCTGAGGCTGCAACTGTCTCAAATGACGAGACGCGCTTTCTGTGATCTACGTCACCAGATGGGCGTGGGTCTGTGAATTCGCGGAAGCAACACGGCGGTTGGCTGGGGGACGCCCCGCGCGACTGATGGGCTCGCCAGCGGGCCGATTTCATGTCGCCCTGGAAGGGCGGCAACGTCCGCCTCCTGGCCCGCCCGCCCAGCGGACGACGGCTCCACTTATGGAGGACCCGAGGGCCCCGGACCCGCTGCAAGGCGGATCCGGGGCCTTGGGTCACTGACCCTGATCAGTCGCCGGCTTGCGGCGCCGGACGACGCAGCACCCCGCCCATAGCGGTCAGGCTTCCCGCGCGACCTGTTGCCGGGACGCGTTCTTGTGGCGTGCGGCGCGCACCCTCGCGTCGATGCCCTCCTCGACTTCCTGCTGCCGCTCGCCGTCGGAGTGCTGGTAGATCAGCGCGGCCTTCTCCGACGACTGACCGGCGCGGACCATTGTGTCCTTGAGGGTGGCGCAGGACTGGGTGGACAGGGTGTGGCCGGTGTGGCGGAGGTCGTAGAAGCGGAAGTCGTCCGGCAGGGCAGGGCAGCCTCGGCGCGGGCGCGGCGCCACTTGCGGCCGAAGGTCGAGCGGCGAAACGCCGCCCCCTTCTCCCCGACGAACTGCAGCCCATCGGGGCCCTTCTCGGCGAACCAGTCCAGGTGCCGCTTCACCTCCATGTAGAGGAAGGCGGGAAGGTAGATGGTGCGCTCGCCGGCGGCGGACTTTGTGTGGCCTTCTACGCGGCAGCCGGTGGTCAGTTCGGGTGCGGCGTCACTGACCTTGACCGCGAGTGGTTCGAGCGTGACGGTCGGCCGCCGCAGTGCAGCCTGCTCCTCCGAGGTGGCTGCTGGCCGCTTCCGCCATGGCGTTGGAGACCGTGACATCGGCCTCCTCCCGGATGTCGGGGTGCTCGACGAGGTAGGCGTCGAGGGCGTCGCGCGCCTGTGTGAAGGCGGCGTTGGCGCGCTGCGTCTGCCGGAACGCGTCGACGACATCGTCGATGAATTCCATGGCGCGGGCCATGGCCGCGAGCCGAGGGGGACCGACCAGGTTGCGCAGTGAGACGCCGAAGACCTCGGCAAAGCCGATGGCTTCGTCCACATTGATGCGGCGCTTGCGGTTTTCAATGCGCCAAACCGCAGAGGAGTTCATCTCGTAGCCGGGCCCATTCGCATGATCGCGAATGGGCCTCTGAGGCTGTCCGGCAGCGGTAGCACCGCCTCGAAGGCGTCTCTTGGCCGTGTCGGTGTGCAAGGAGGCGCCGACGGACCCTCTGAAGCTGGTGACGGATGCGGAGCTCTCCCGTGTCCAGGTTCACGTCAGACCAGGTGAGGCCCAGAATCTCACCCTTGCGTAGGCCAAGGACAGGATCAGGACATACGCGCCGTACAGCTAGCCCCGCCAGGTCCGCGCGTTCTCCAGGAAGGTGCACGCCTCCTCGACCGACCACGGGTCCGGCCGCTTGCACCGAGCTCGCTGGACCTTGACCAACTGGGCGACGCGTCACAGGGCGGTGCTGGGGGCGGGCGGTCACTTGGCCCACCGGCCGAGATCAGGGGTAAGTGGGGCGATCGACGACTCTGCGCGGGCTGACACCAGATCCGGAAGGCCTCAGACCTGGCAGGCTCCATCCCAGGGAAGACCCGGACGAGTTCGATCATCCGGGCCCTATCCGTTTTCCGTTTCGCCCACTAACGAGAGATTCGTGAGTACGTTCGAATCCCGTGTATGTCCTGTGTTACCTTTCGGCGCTTGTTGGAGGCCTGTTCCGCATCGCGCCACGTCGATATGCACCGCTTGCGCGTGTCCGTGTGCGTCCGCGTTGAGCTGCCTCCTCCTCACCAGTCAGTTGGAGGTATGCGTGACAGGACGACACTCGCCTGGCCGTAGACGCACGTTCATACGCACGGGCATCGCCACTGCCGCCGCCCTCGCGGTCGCCGGCGGTGCCACCCCGTTGCTCCTGCAGGGAGCCCAAGCCGAGCCCACGCCCCTGACGATTCCGGTCCCCGATCGGTTCGCACCGCTGAAGAACACCGTGCATGATGCGGGCGCCTCGGGCTTCCTCACCAGGGAGGAGCAGGAGGGCGACGCCTACAACACCGGCTTCGGCCCCATGAGCGGCTACCGGTGGATCCCGCAGAGCGGCGACGCGCAGGCCGTCGGCTCCGACCCCGCCGATTCCGGTGTGCGGGTGGATGGCTCGGCCTCGGACGTCGTCGCCCTGTATACGAAGGCGTCCCGCACGGTCGAGCTGAAGGACCTGAAGGCGGGTACGTCGACGACGTTCACGCTGCCCGACGGGCACATCTACCTCGGTGCCACGGGCGGCGCCGTCCTCACCGCCACCTCGAAGGACACCGGCGGCATCGAGGCGCTGCACGTGCTGCGCAAGCCGAACGGCGGCGAGCTCACGGACACCACAGTGACCGGTGCCGTGCCCGCGTCCGCGTGGCCGGTCGGCGCCGACGGGCACACCATCGCCCTGCGCACCCCCATCACCGGTGGCCAGCAGATCACGCTCGTCGACCTGGACGCCGGGCGCGCGACCCTGGCCTTCCCAGCCGCGTGGGCGAGCGCGCAACTGCAAGTCGCGCTCTCCGACAAGTACGTGGGCTGGTACGACAGCGAGTACGGCGACGACAAGGTGCATCTGCTGCGCCGGGACACGCTCGACGGCGCCGAGACGACGGTCGACGTGGCGGGCAGCCGCGAGTACCCGGCCAACGTGGCGGTGCTCGGCGACTACGTCCTCGCCACCACCGGCTATTCGCCGCAGCAACCCGGCGACGAGTACCAGCTGCGCCAGGGCGGGGAGCTGCGGGCGCTGCCCATCGGCGGCGGCGACGCCAAGACCCTGCTGCCGCACGCGGCCCTGTCCATGGCGGCGGCGTCCGACGGCGGCGTCCTGGTGACGGGCGGCGCGGACGCGGGCCACTGGGCGGTACGCAAGGCCACGGTCGACGCCGACGGCCTGATCGGCCTCAGCACGCTGCGCGCGCTGCCCGCACGCGCCGGACAGCTGCGTGAACTCGCCCTGTCCACCGGAGTGCTGGCGACCACCGAGTGGGACACCAACTCCTACCCCTCAATCTTCAAGCGCACCCTCGACCTCGGCGACAGCCCGTCCGCGGGCGACCGCTCGGTGCTCCAGGAGCCCGCGGCGACGGACGACGCGAGCGACGTACGCCGATACGCGAACACCCTCCCCGTCGGCACCGGCGACGGCCGCTTCGCGTACAAGGTCAACTACGCGTACAGCACCTCGAAGACACACCTCGAGGTGCGCTCCTCGGCGCAGGACACGCTGTCCCTGCCGCTGCCCACCAACGACGCCAACGGCTTTCCCACGACATACGGCCACAAGGTGCTCTCCGCGTCCGGCCGCTATGTCGTCTTCGGACAGGGCACCGGCTCCGGCGACCACCAGTACGTGGCGGACATGGCGGCGACCGGCGGGCCGAAGATCATCTCCGAGCGGGTGGGCGGCGGAAGCGCCGTGTGGGGCACCAGGCTGTGGACGGTGGGCGACAGCGACGGCACCATCAAGGCCGTCGATCTCAAGTCCAAGGAGACCGTCGACACCGTCGACATCGGCTGCACGCCGACCCGGCTCCAGGCCGTGGGCCGCTGGGTCGCCTGGGACTGCACCTCCGGCTCCGGGCTCTACGACCGTACGACGAAGCAGAAGACCGGCCTTCCCGCCGCGGGTGAGCTGGGCGACGGTTATCTGCTCAGCCTCGACAAGGACGCCGGGAAGGTCCGCCTGACCGACCTCCACACCGGCACCGTCGGTGACACCCGCGACCTGGCCGATCTGCCCGGTACCACCGGGAAGATCACGGCCGACCGGTTCGGCGGCGGCGTCGCTTGGCTGGACACGGCCACGGGCGTCGTGCACGCCCAGTCCACCGGTCTGCCCACGTCCCCGCTCGCCAAGATCGAGTCGCACCCCGACACCTCCGTCTACCTGAAGTCCACGACGGACGCCCGCTGGGACGGCTCCTGGCAGCTGTCCAAGCCCGCGGCATCCGGCGCACAGGTCGTGATCAAGGACAGGACGGGCCGTACTGTGCGGACGCTCGACGCCACCACCCGCGGCGCCGCGCTGACCGCCGCCTGGGACGGCAAGGTCTCCGGCACCACGTACGCGACCGACGGGACGTACACCTGGACGCTGACCGCGGCGCCGAAGGACGGCCAGAGCGCGGCCCTACAGCTCACCGGACGCATCACGCTGGCCGGCGGCGCACGCGGCCACCACGACCTCAACGGCGGCGCGGGCGACCTGATGACGCTCGACTCCTCCGGCTACCTCACCACCCACTACGGTGACGGCAAAGGCGCCTTCGGCAGCAAGGCGTCCGGCTCCGGCTGGCCCGCGGGCACCTACGCCGTGCCCTTCGGAGACCTGACCGGGGACCGCTGCAACGACCTCCTGGTCCGCATGCCCGACGGCAGCCTGCGCCGCTACACGGGCAAGTGCGCGGGCGGCGGCTACAGCCCCAGCGGCAACTACGCGGCAGTGAGCACCGGCTGGCAGCAGTACAACGTGCTGACCGCGCCCGGCGACCTCACCGGCGACGGCCGTACGGACCTGATCGCGCGACAAGCCTCCACGGGCGACATCTACCTGTACGCCGACAACGGCTCCGGCGGCTTCAAGAGCCGGGTGAAGATCCGCTCGGCGTGGACCACGTACACCCACATCACCGGCGTCGGCGACCTCAACGGCGACGGCTTCGGCGACCTGCTCGCCCGCCGCAGCGACGGCACGCTCTTCCGCTACGACGGCACGGGCGGGGGTCAGTTCAAGGACCGGGTCACCGTCTTCACGTCCTGGGGCAAGACGTACAACGCGATGGTGGGTGTCGGCGACATCACCGGGGACGGCAAGGGTGACCTGGTCGTCCGCGACACCTCCGGGAACCTCTACCGCAACGACGGCAAGGGGAACGGATCATTCACCTCGCGCACGCAGATCACCACGGGGTGGCAGGGCTACAAGGGCCTGTTCTAGAAGACTGCTGAACGTCTCGGTTTCTGGCCTCGACTCGATCGAGTCGAGGCCAGCCTTGTAGGGCATGGTCGGGCCGGTGGGACCGTGGGTTGACTCGCTCATTGAGTAATTCGAGCTCCTGACGGTGCCCCCCACACACACACTGGCCATTGACGTCGACGAGCAGCGCACCACCACCGCACCAGATCGAGCGGGGAACAAGGGGAATCACGGGGAGAGCGGCGGAGCCGCACAGTCGCCAGACCAGCCGTTCTGCCAGGTCACCGCCCCAACCGCTCATCCGCGGCGTCACCACCGCACGCCGAGAGCCGCTGCCGCTTCGACACCCGAACGGCAGCCGTCCTCGTGAAAACCCCACCCGTGGTAGACGCCCGCGTACGCGGTCACCCCCGTGTTGATCCGGGTCAGATGCCGCTGGGCCACGACGGACGCCGGTGTGTAGACGGGGTGCTCGTACACCATCCGCGCGAGGACCTTGCCGGGGTCCACCCGTCCGTCGGCATTGAGCGTGACGACGAAATCGTCCGCCGTCCCCAGTCGCTGCAGGCGGGTCATGTCGTAGCTGACGTGAACGGCGTCGGACGCGGCCCCGCAGGAGGGCATGAAGTAGTTCCACCACGCCCGTGCCCGCGCGGAGCGCGGCAGCAGGGCGGTGTCGCTGTGCAGAACCGTCGGATTACGGGAGTACTCGAACGCGCCCAGGACCCGCCGCTCGTCGTCGGTCGGGTCGGTCAGGATGCGCAGCGCCTGATCGGGACGGACGCCGATCACGACAGCGTCGTGTTCCTGGGCGTCACCGTCGGCGGTCACTACGCGCGCGCGATCGGTGAACCGCTGCACTCTGCGCACGGGGGGTGGCGACGCGTACGGTGCTGATCTCCTTGGCGACCCGGTCGACGTACTCCTTCGAGCCACCGGTCACCGTCTTCCACTGCGGCGAGCCGGTGACCGTCAGCAGGCCGTGGTGGTCCAGGAAGCGGAACAGGTACCGGGCGGGGTAACGCAGCGCGGTCTCCGGTGGGCAGGACCAGACCGCTGAGACGAGCGGAGTGACGAAGTGCGCGTTGAAATAAATAGGGGGAGTACCCGCCCTCGTGCAGGAACCGGCCCAGTGTGTACGTCGATTCGCCACGGCCGACGAGAAGACGGCGGGCCGCTCGGTGAAAGACGGGCACCTCCGCGAGCATCCGGAGGTACCGGCCGCGTAGCGCCGCCCTTCCGGTGAACAGGCCGGCGAGACCTCGTGCTCCGGCATACTCCAGTCCGCAGCCCTCGCACCGCACCGCACCGACATTCTCATCTCGGCCTCCTGGGTGGTCACGCCCAGCTCCGCGAACAGCCGTAGCAGCATCGGGTAGGTCCGCTCGTTGTGCACGATGAAGCCGCTGTCCACCCGGAGCAGCCGCCCGCCGGCCGTGGTCGGCTCGTGTGTGTGGGCGTGTCCGCCGAGCCTGGCGTCCGCCTCGTACAACGTGACATCGCAGGCCCGTTGCAGTACGTAGGCGGCAGTCAGACCTGCCACGCCTCCGCCCACGACAGCCACGCTTCGCCGCTTCATCGCTCCACCCCTCGCCTCGGGCCGCCTCATAGCGCGTGTCGCGCGAGCTACGAGGGTGATTCGAAGCCCGTCCCGGGCCGGATTGGTCACGGCGCGCGATTCCGCGGACGTGTGCGGCCGTCCGCTATCCCTTGGCAGAGCCTGGCCTGGCTTCCAATTGGGCCCACATCGTGTGCCCGTGGCTGGAGGGTTCGTCGCCCCAGGACGACGCCAGGGCGTCGACCATGAGCAAGCCGCGACCGCCCTCGGCGAGGAAGCCGGAGGGGTGACGCCATCGAGCGCGTACGACGTCGATGTCGATGCCGGGCCCGGCGTCATCGACCTCCAGCCGCACGTACCACGGCCCTTCGTCACCGCAGAAGAGCCACATGCGCACACCCCACGGCGGAGTGCCATGACGCACGGCATTGGACAACATCTCTGTCATGACCAGCAGTACGTCACCGGTGAGGCTCTCCAGACGCCAGTCAGCCAGGCAACGGCCGATGGCGGCTCGTGCTCCGGCAACTGTGTTCGCCGTCGAAGCGGGAGAGCGGCAGCTCCCGGGGGCCGGTACAACGGGCACGAGGACTTTCATGCCTCTGATTCGTCACCGACCCCATTCCGGATGGGTCGACCGACAGTGCTGGGGCCGAGTGCCGGGGGCCGAGTGCTGGGTGTCGCGCGACCGAGTGAATCACGGTGCGCACGCCCGCCTGGCCGGCCCCGCTGCCTCACCGGCGTCGGCCGGCAGCGGCGCCGAGGCAGTCACGGCGGATCGCCCGGCGTACTGTCGGGCAACGTCGTCCAGGTGCCGGTGCACGTACCCCTCAACGCCTGCGGCGACTCAGTCGATGTCATCGGCTTCCGGAACCCGACCTTCCACGTGACCGGCGGGCGCGGTAGGGGGCTCGGGCGGAAGCCCGAGCCCCCTACCCGCTCCTGCGGTTACCTCGGGGGCATGAGGACGGTGTCGACGATGTACACGGTGGCGTTCGCGGTGGGCACATTGCCGCACACCACGTTGGAGGTGCCGTTCACCTCGTACGACTCACCCGACCCCGACGTGGTCAAAGTCCCCTTCTGAAGCGTCTCGAACGAGCCGCTCTCCAGCTGCTTCGGCGTCAGCTTCTGCCCCACCACGTGATACGTGAGGATCTTCGTCAGCGTCGCCTTGTCGTTCAGCACCTTGTCCAGATCCGCCTCCGGGATCTTCGCGAACGCGTCGTTCGTCGGCGCGAACACGGTGATGTTCTGCGCGTTGTTCAGCGTGTCGACCAGACCGGCCTTCTTCACCGCGCTCACCAGCGTGGACAGAGCCGGATTGTTCGACGCGGCCGTCGCCACCGGATCCTTCCCCATCCCCTCGAACGACCCCGCACCCTCCTTCGGCACCGACGCACACGCCGAACCGAACGGCCCCGACGCCTGCGTGTTCGCCGTGTCGTCCTGCGCGGGGCTGTCCTGCGCGGCCGAAGGGCTGGAGGACTTGTCACTGCCGGCGTCGGCGTCGTTCATGCCGCAGGCGGTGAGGACGAGAGGCAGAGCTGCGGCCACGGTGACTGCGGACAGGGCACGACGCGAGCGGATGCGGAACATGTATCGGTCTCCTTCGAAGAGACGGGCACCGTCAGGTGCACCGGCAGAGGGTTGTCGGCGGATACGGCCCGAGGCCTCCACTGGCTCCCGAGGCCGTATCGCTTCCCTCACGGCCTGCATTCGTCGCGACCGCCGGCACGGATTGGTCGTCAGGGCCTTTTTCCTCGTGTCGTGTGACGGGTCCCACCCATCCGCACGGCCGGCGGCTACGAACCAATGACGGAAGCAACCGAAGGTGGCATTTCGCTCACCTGTAGAACGGGGAGAGTTGCGTATGGGCGACCAAGGAACGCTGCCTCACCACGTCGGCTCCGGCCGCCGCCGCGGTGGTGCGCGATGAAGGAATTCGCACGCGCCCGTGGCGTGCCGCAGAGCGGCCGCGCCGGCTTGTCCGACGTCGTCGCGCGCGTCGCCGATGGTGATCAGGACGCCTTCGCCACCCTGTACGACTCCATCGCCGGTCCCGTGTTCGGGCTCGTGCTGAAGGTGCTGCGCGACCCCTCGCAGTCGGAGGAAGTCGCGCAGGAGGTCATGGTCGAGGTATGGCGGACAGCGACCCGGTTCCGCCCGGAACAGGGCAGCGTGATGACGTGGGTGATGACGATGGCCCACCGTCGCGCGGTGGACCGGGTCCGCTCCGAGCAGGCGGCCACGGACCGCGAGCAGCGCACCGCGCGCCGCGACCAGACACCCCCCTACGACCAGGTCAGCGAGGAGGTCACCGTGCGGCTGGAGAGTGAACAGGTACGGCGCTGTCTGCGGACCCTGACCGATCTCCAGCGGCAGGCCGTGACACTCGCCTACTACCAGGGCTACACCTATCGGGAGGTCGCCGCCTCCTTGTCGGCGCCCTTGGGGACGGTCAAGACACGGCTGCGCGACGGACTGATCCGGCTACGTGACTGCATGGGAGTGAACGCATGAGCGAGGACCACATGCACGCCCCCACCGGCGCGTACGCCCTCGACGCGCTGCCCGATGACGAGCGGGAAGCCTTCGAACACCACCTGCGCGGCTGCCCCGCGTGTGCCCAGGAAGTAAGAGAGCTGAAGGCCACCGCAGCCCGGCTGGGAACGGCCGTGTCGGCCGCGCCGCCCGAGGCGCTGAAGAGGCAGGTCCTGGAACGGATCCGGACCGTCCGCCAGCTCCCTCCACAGGTGCGGGCAGGCCACGGCATGCCCCAGCGGGCGGTCGCCGGTCGCCGCGGGTACCTGCCGAGGCTGGTTCTGGCCGCCTGCCTCGCCGGGGCCACCGGTTTCGGCGGGGTGGCCGCCTGGCAGTACCAGGAAGCGCGGCAGGCCGACCAGCGTGCCGAGCAGGCCCGGGCGGAGACGGCCGGCATGGCCCGCGTCCTGTCGGCTCCCGATGCCCGGACCGTCACCGGAAACGTCAAGGGCGGGGCCAGAGCCACAGTGATCGTCTCCCGCGGTGAGAACAGCGCTGTCTTCCTGGCCTCCGGGCTGCCTGAGCTTCCGCAGGGCAAGACCTACCAGTTGTGGTTCGACGACGGTGGGAAGATGAGGCCGGCCGGCCTCGTCGCGCACGACGGCGGCCGGATGTTGGAAGGAGACGTCGGCGCCGCCAAGGGTGTGGGCGTCACGGTCGAGCCGAGCACCGGCTCACCTCGGCCCACGAGCGCTCCGCTGGCCCTCCTCGGCCTCCCCACCTGACCGACGGCCCGGTGCCGACCCCGAGACATCCATGAACCCCGCCGGGTAGTCGGCGGGGTTCATGGCAGGATGCCGACCGTCTCCGGTCGGCCCGGTGCGAGGGCGGGACGACCACTGCCGGTCGTCCCGCCCTCGCAGTGTCCGCGGCTGCTTCCGCGGTTACCTCGGGGGCATGAGGACGGTGTCGACGATGTACACGGTGGCGTTCGCGGTGGGCACATTGCCGCACACCACGTTGGAGGTGCCGTTCACCTCGTACGACTCACCCGACCCCGACGTGGTCAAAGTCCCCTTCTGAAGCGTCTCGAACGAGCCGCTCTCCAGCTGCTTCGGCGTCAGCTTCTGCCCCACCACGTGATACGTGAGGATCTTCGTCAGCGTCACCTTGTCGTTCAGCACCTTGTCCAGATCCGCCTCCGGGATCTTCGCGAACGCGTCGTTCGTCGGCGCGAACACGGTGATGTTCTGCGCGTTGTTCAGCGTGTCGACCAGACCGGCCTTCTTCACCGCGCTCACCAGCGTGGACAGAGCCGGATTGTTCGACGCGGCCGTCGCCACCGGATCCTTCCCCATCCCCTCGAACGACCCCGCACCCTCCTTCGGCACCGACGCACACGCCGAACCGAACGGCTTGTCCGTCGCTGTGATGTCGTCGGATGCCTGGCTCTGTCCCTCCTCGGGGGCAGTGGTGGAGGCGGCGTCCGAGGTGGAGGTGGCGGGATCGTCCGAGCAGGCGGCCAGGCCCAGAGGAAGTGCGGCGGCAGCGGCCACGGCGACGGCAACTCGGCGGATGCGCAGTGTGTTCATGAGGATCTCCTGGCGTGTAAGGGTTGAGCACGGATGTGTGTGCGGTTCGACGGTCTAGTCCACGCTGACCACCACCGAATGCCGACCGCTGGCTCCGTCGGGGATGGTGCGGGTGCGCCTCTCGGTCTGCACCTGGCCGGTGCGGTCGGTGGCGCGGACGGTGAGGGTGTGGGTGCCGGGGGTGGCCGCCCAGCGGTAGGACCACTGACGCCACGTGTCGGCGGTGTCCTCGGTCGCGAGGTCGGCCGTCTGCCAGGGACCGTCGTCGACGCGTACCTCTACTCGGTCGATGCCGCGGTGCTGGGCCCAGGCGACGCCGGCGACCACGACGGTTCCGGCTGTGGGTCGGGCGAACGGCTTGGGCGTGTCGATCCGCGACTGTGTCTTGATGGGTGCCTTACGAGCCCATTTCCGCTTCACCCAGTACGGGTCGTAGGCGTCGAACGTGGTGAGTTCGATGTCCTCGATCCACTTGCAGGCCGATACGTAGCCGTACAGACCGGGCACCACCATGCGGACGGGGAAACCGTGGTCGAAGGGCAGCGGTTCGCCGTTCATGCCGAGGGCGAGCAGTGCGTCGCGGCCGTCCATGACGTCTTCGACCGGGGTACCGAGCGTCATGCCGTCCACGGAGCGGGCCACCAGCTGGTCGGCCGGGCCGCCGCGTGACGGCGGCCTCACGCCGGCCTCTTCGAGCACGTCGGAGAGGCGTACGCCGATCCAACGGGCGTTTCCGACGTAGGGGCCACCGACCTCGTTCGAGACGCAGGCCAGCGTGATGTCCCGCTCGATCAGCTCCCGCCCCAGCAGGTCCTGGAAGGTGAGCGTGAGTGGCCTGCGGACGCCTCGGCCGTGGACGCGCAGCTGCCAGCGGCCGGCGTCGACCTTGGGTACGACCAAGGCCGTATCGACACGGTAGAAGTCTTTGTTCGGCGTGACGAACGGGCTCAGACCCGCGACGCGCAGCTGCGCGCCCCTTGGCACCGGCGCGGCCGGTGAAGCAGGCCGTGGCAGGACCACGGCCTCCCGCGAGGCGACGGCACCCCGCGTCCGTGTCCCGCCCAGAGCCCGCCCAAGAGCACCGGCGCCGGTGGACGCCGCTGCCACCACGGCGGCGGACAGAAGAAAACCCCGCCGGTCCCAGCCGGGCTCCGGCGATGCGCCGGACGGCTCCGCGACGGTGCGGGGCACGAGGCGTCCGACCAGCCAGTAGAGCGCTCCGGCACCCGCGAGCGCACCTGCCAAGGACGGCAGCCCGTCGGTGAGGGAGGCGGAGTCCGGGCGGCTCGTGGCGGCGAGAGCACCGACCACCCCGAACACGAGCACGCCCGCGGCACCGAGGCGCCGGTGGCGAAGGGCCACCAGGCCCAGCGCGATGGCCAGCAGGCCCAGCATGGCAATGATGCCCAGCTGGAGTACGACCTTGTCGTCCTCACCGAACGTGCGGATGGCCCAGTCCTTGACCGGAGCGGGGGTGCGGTCGATCGCCGCGCCGCCCACCGCGGTGATCGGGCCCGCTTCCGGCCGGACCATGGCGGCGATCAGTTCGGCGACGGCCAAAGCCGCGTACCCAGCCAGCAAACCGCCCGGCCCCGCGAAGGCCGGCCGCTGCCACGAAGCGCGTGAAGTAGTCACACTCGCTCTTCGGGGCCGGACGGCAACCGGATTGGTCGTTCACTCGAACGAGTGACGCCAGGCATACGGACCCGGCATCCCGGCACGGCAGCCCGGGGCCGCTCCGCATGCCTTGATCTCAGCAGGACCCCGGCCAACGACCACGTCGCGTCATTCCAAGGAGGATGGCGAGGCCGGCCCGCGGAGTACGTGCCCCCGCAGGTGATGAGCCGCAGCCCGGCGCAATCGACATCGCGGTACACCTCAACGGGGGGCCGCCTTGTTCGCAGGCCGAGCGTCTGATGACCTCGGCACGCGCAGCCCGCTCCCTCGGCGGTTCCGGCGACATGGGTGCCGGGGCGTTGCAGTTGTCGCGTTCTGGCCGTCACCTACGAGGAGTCCCCCGGTGGGCAGCCACAGCGGCCGGACGAGAGCGTCTGCTCGCCGCACGCCGAGCCCACGAGCCTCACAAGCGCCCGCCGCCGCCATTCCCGGACCGGTTGCCGGAGCGAACCGCGCTTACCGAAGCCGGCGCGCAGGCATGCGCCTTGCGGTGAGCGGCCAGCGCGCCTCCTCTCTCAGCGCTCGTGCCACTACGTGCCATACGTAGGGGTGAACAGCGGTTGCCACGGGCACCGTCCGACCGCTGACCGCAGCACACCCAACCATTCCCGCTGGTCAGCGCGCAGCTTGCGTGCAAGTGCCGGTTGCTTCCCAAGCTCAGAGCGCGAGTTCGATTCTCGTCACCCGCTCCAAACAAAAGCCCCAGGCCACGAGCCCGGGGCTTTGTTGTTGTCCGGAGCGGCTCAGGCGTAGCGCACCCTCTGGAGCCTCTCCAGCGGGCTTCAGCCCCACAGGAAGCATCAGTTGGCACCCCCCGGACCCGTCAGAGGGGCAAGTCGTCGGGCAGGACTCGGAACGCTTTGTGGCGGCCGAGAGGGCGGACGGCACGAAAGTCGCGTCGGTCCAGGGTGAGAATCGCATCGGTGTCGTAGTCGGCCGCCAGGGCCACATTCACCGCGTCAGCCAGAGCGAGATCGAGTCCCAGGTAGCGGGCACGGACAGATTGGGCAACGCCCAGGCGTTCCTCAGTGATCTCGGGTACGGAGACCCGGCCGCGGCGCATCCAGCCCCGGATGTCATCGATCGCACTCATCGCGGCCTCACGGCCGAGCTCTCGGGTAGCCACGTGATCGAGTTCGGCCAACAGCAGCGGAGACATGACGAGCAGCCCGGCGGCCATGATCGCTTCCTGGGCCGCCTCGCACTCTGGGTGCGTTGAATCAAGGGCGGCCAGCAGGCCGGACGTATCGGCGATGACGATGATCACGCGGCGGTTCCGGGATCCGTCTCGCGCTGGACGGCATCGGCGACGGCGTCACGCACTTCGTCTTTACGAAGGGTGCACCCCGGGCCGGGGAAGGTACGGGAGAACAGTGGCTCGTCCCACACTCGGTTGGCCATCGCGGCGAGATGGATGCCTTGCCTGATGATCTCAGCCTCGCTTATGCCGCGGCGCTTGGCCGCTTCCTTGATGATCGCGAGGTCCTCCGGGTCGGCGTAGACGTTAGTGCGCTTCATCGACATGTACCAACCATAGTCCATGTACCAGAATGATGTACGTATGCGCGCTAACCAAGAAACGTCACACGCTTGCAGCGTCTCGATGACCACAGATCCCGCACCAAAGCCGCGCCCCCTGCTTCCCGTGGCCCGAGCGAAGTCGCACCGCGCGGGCACTCCCCTGAGAGCCCCGTGCCACTACGCGCCATTCGAAGGAGTAAGCAGCGGTCACTACGGGCACCTTCTGCCGCCGACCAACAGCACATCCGCACAGGGTTCTCGCTCAGGGCGCGAGTTCGATTCTCGTCACCCGCTCCAAAGAAAAAGGCCCAGGCCAAGAGCCCAGGGCTTCTTTGTTGTCTGGACCTGTTCAAGCGTCGCGCACCAGATCCGCACCAGAAGGCCCCTGATCAGCCTTCTTGCGGGCGGCCCGCACGAGGTCATCCAGCCCGCTCGCCACTTCCTGCTGCCGCTCAAGATCCGAATGCTGATAGATCAGCGCGGCCTTCTCCGACGACTGCCCGGCCCGCACCATCGTGTCCTTGAGCGTGGCCCCTGACCGGGTGGCCAGGGTGTGACCGGTGTGACGAAGATCGTAGAAGCGCAAGCCGTCCGGCATGCCGACGAGCACGCGGGCCCGGTGCCACTTCCGCCCGAAGGTGGAACGCTGGAACGGCTTGCCCCTCTCCCCCACGAACAGCCGTCCGCCAGGTCCCTTCTCGGCGTACCAGTCGAGATGCCGTCGAAGGTCGGCCCGCAGAAAAGCCGGCAGGACCACGACACGCTTGCCTGCTTCGGACTTGGTCGGCCCCTCCGCCCGCTTCCCGGTGTTCAGCTCGGGGGCTGCCTGACGGATGCGGATAGTCATGGCGTCCAGGTCGACATCCTTGCGGCGTAGCTCGGCCTGTTCCTCCGGTCGCATCGGTCCGTACGCGCCGAGGTACACCATCAGCCGCCAGCGGGGTCCGGTCGCGTTGGCGAGCTCGTCGACCTGGTCGACGGTGGCGATCTGCCGTTCGGCGGACGACTCCTTGCCCGCGCCCTTGATGCGGCAGGGATTGCCGCGGGGCTGTGATGAGTTGAGCGAGCGTCAGTCGGTAGCCGGGATCCGGTAGCTGAAAACGAACTGGTTGAGAGCGGACAGCGCAAGATCCTTGTAGGCGGACAGGACAGCTCCCCTCCTGCGGACAGCTGATCTCCCTCTCCGTGGACCCATTCGTGTCGGTTCCGAACAGACGATCCCCCCGGGGGTTGGCTCATTGCTGCCGGGCATTGCAGCCAACCCTCCGGAGGGACCGTGAAGAAGTCTGACAGGGAGATCATGGAAATCTTCGAAGCCCTGGACGCCACCGAATGTGCGCATTCGGCGGCTGCGCTGGCAGGTGTCGATCCCAAGACCGTGCGCCGGTACGCACGGATGAGGGACACCGGTCGACCGGTCACGGGACCGGTGAAACGGCCCAAGATGATCGACCCCTTCATGCCGAAGATCGAGGAATGGGTCGAACGCTCGGAGGGCAAGGTGCGCGCGGACACCCTCCACGACCGTTTGCAGCTGCTGGGGTTCACTGGCGACGAGCGCACGACCCGCCGGGCGGTGGCCAAGGCGAAGGAAGCCTGGCGGGCCGGCAAGCGACGCACGTATCGGCCGTGGATCACCGAGCCCGGTCTGTGGCTCCAATTCGACTGGGGTTGGGGGCCGAAGGTCCCCGGTCCCGGCGGCGGTGAGCCGCGCGAGACGCTGCTGTTCTGCGCCTGGCTGGCCTGGTCGAGGTTCCGGGTGGTGATCCCGACCTGGGACCGGACCCTGCCCACTTTGGTGTCGTGCATCGACTCGACGCTGCGGGCGATCGGCGGGGCGCCGACCTATGCGCTGACCGGCAACGAGAAGACCGTGACGATGGACCGGGTCGCCGGCGTCGCGGTCCGGCATCCCGAAATCGTCGCGACGGGACGGCATTACGGGATGCAGGTTCACACCTGCGTCCCCTTCGATCCCGAATCCAAAGGCGGATCGGAGGCAACGGTCCGCATCGCGAAGGCGGATCTGGTGCCCACGACGGCGAATCTGCGCAAGGAGTACGACAGCTTCGCTGAACTCCGCGGGGAGTGCGCGATCTTCTGCCAGACGGTCAACAACCGGATCCACCGCGAGACGACCAAGACGCCGTCGTCGATGCTGGACATCGAGCGAACCCGTCTGCACCCACTGCCCGTCGAACCTCACACGCTCGCGCTGGGCGAGTCGCGGCAGGTGCTGCGGGACCAGACCGTCCGCTTCGGGTCGGTGCGGTATTCCACCCCGCCCGGTCTGGTCGGGCAGGAAGCCTGGGTCCGCGTCGACGGCGAGGAGCTGGTCGTCGTGGTCGACCTCGCCCGGCTGGTCCGCCGGCCCGACTGGATGCAGGGGCCGGCCGGCCTGGCGGAGGTCGCGCGGCACCAGATCGCCCTGCCCGGACGTCCGGTGATCGATCCGGCGCACTATCCCAACCACCCGCAGGAGATGGACGGTTCCCCCAGGCCGCCGCGGCCGAAGCCCGCCGATGACGCCGAGGCCGCGTTCCTCGCGCTCGGTCCCGGGGCGAAGTCGTGGCTGATCGAGGCCGCCGCCGCGGGAACGACGCGGATGCGGGTGAAGATGGCCGCCGCCGTCGAGCTGGCCGCCCTGGTCGGCATCGCCGAGGTCGACATCTCCCTCGGACTGGCCGCGACCGCCGGCCGGTTCGCCGAGGACGACCTGCTGTCCATCGTCCAGCACCGCAAGTCCGGCGTCCGTCCCGCCGACCTCGTCGTCGCTGACGAGGCCCATTCCGTTCAGCCCGGCACTTCCGCCTGGGCTGACTTCGGCCGCAACGGCGGCCCCGCTGAAAGGAATCTGCAGCCATGACCGGCATCGCGTTGCTGGACCCGAAGACCGAACCGACCGCTGAGGCGCCGGCCCCGCCGTCACCGGTTCCCTCCCCACCGGCCCCGCCGCCGATCCCCGCCGAGCTGGAGTCCGTGCTGAAGCGGATGCGTTTCCCCTATCTCCGCAAGGCGGCCCCGGACGTGCTGGCGACCGCCAGGTCGCAACGGTGGGACCCGGCGGAGGTGTTGCGCATTTTGCTGGAGGAGGAGATCAAGGGGCGGGAGGCCGCGACGAGACGGCAGCACCGCAAGTCGGCCAACCTGCCCACCGGCAAGACGTTCGACTCCTGGCGGGAGGAGGACTCCTCCATCCCCACCCCCACCCAACAGGCGTTGATGACACTGGAGTGGATCGACCGAGCGGAGAACCTCGCCATCGCCGGCCCGTCGGGCACCGGCAAGAGCCACTTCGCCGAGGCCCTGGCGCACAAGGCCATCGACCGGGGCAAGCAGGTCGCCTGGTTCAGCCTCGAATCGCTCACCGCCCACGTCGGCCGGGCGACCGTCGACAACTCCGTCGCGAAGGCGATCGCAAAGATCACCCGATGCCACCTGATCATCCTGGACGACATCGGGATGCTGCCGTCCGGGCAGGCCGCCGCCGAGGCGTTCTACCGGGTGATCGATGCGGCCTATGAACGGCGCTCGGTGATCGTGACGTCGAACCTTCATCCGTCGGGATTCGACTCGATCATGCCCAAGACGCTCGCCACGGCCGCCGTCGACCGGCTCCTGCACCACGCGCACATCGTCCTGACCGAGGGCAGCAGCCTCCGGCTCACCCAGGCAACCACGGGCAAGGGCGTCAAGCCACTGCACTGAGCCAGTCGAGGGATGAAAAGTCATATCGCGCAGGGAGATGAACTGTCCGCCAGCAAGGAAGTCAAATGTCCGCTCACCCGGATGTCCGCGTGTCCGTGGACACTGGTCAGCGGCCATGAGCGTGTCGCAGACCTCCACCACACGCCCTTCCTCGGTCACAGCGTTCCGGACGAGGTGCACGACCGGGGCACCAGGGTTCAGAGCCAGCTCCGAAGCCTCCGCCTTGGTGGCGAGACGCGCTTGCAGGGTCTCGACGAACTCTGCGAACTCGTGCCCGTGATCCTCCAGGCGGGCATAGATGCCGCCGGGGCCGGGGTTCTCGGCGAACAGCTCGGGGATGTCCTTCACCACGTCCCACGGCACGTACGAGGTAGCTGTCTCGACGGGGTCCCGTTGCGGAAGGAGAGGCGCCGACGCGCGAGCACCTGAGTGCCGGCCTCGATGCCGAGCCGTTCGGCGATCTCCTCGGGCGCATCCAGGGCGCCGCTGTACAGGAGGTTCACCTTCGCCGTTGCGCCCGACGGCTCAGACTCAGCCAGGTACGCGGCCTTGCCGCCACGCTTGTGCGAATTGCGGAACCGGTCCGACGACCGCTGCCGTACGGGCGGCCGGTCCTTCACGGGTATCTACGAGCCCACTGGCCCGGACCTCCACCATGGCCTTGCGGATCGTCCCGCCGGATACGCCGTAGCGCTCGACCAGCTCAGACTCACTCGGCACCATCTCTCCGGGCTTGAGGAGTCCCGCCCTGATCTGCTGCACAATCTCGTCGGCGATCTGCACGTACCGAGGTACGACCCTGCCACCTCCTACCGCAGTTCCCATAGTCCTTCTCTTCCTCCTACGCTCCTGTACATGAGTAACGGGTCCCGGCAAAGAACGTCAACGCCGCTGCACTCCGTGTCTGTCGCGGGAGCGGTGCTGCGCGAGGACGGCCGACTACTGGCGATCCGCCGCGCGAACAACGGGACATGGGAACTGCCGGGCGGAGTCCTAGAGCTCTCCGAGGCACCAGAAGAGGGCGTCAGGCGCGAGGTGCTGGAGGAGACCGGCATCCACGTCGAGGTGGACGAACTGTCCGGCGTCTACAAGAACACGACCCGGGGCATCGTCGCCCTGGTCTTCCGCTGCAAGCCCTCCGGGGGCACCGAGCGCACCTCCGACGAGTCGACCGCGGTTGCCTGGCTCACGCCCGAGGAAGTAACCGAGCGGATGTCCGAGGTCTACGCGGTCCGGCTCCTGGACGCCCTGGACGAGGAAGGCCCGCACGTCCGAAGCCACGACGGCAAGCGCCTGACCCCAGCGCGGTAGAACTTTCCCTACTTAGACGTCATCTCATTTGGATCAGTAGCCTGTCGGTCGTGGTTTCGATCGTGGAGCGGCTGGTGCCGGATGAGTTGTGGGAGCTGTTTCAGCGGGTGGTCCCGGAGGCTCCGTCGCGGCCTCAGGGCGGCGGCCGGCGCCGGCATGGCGACCGGGAGGTGCTGGCCGCGATCGTGTTCGTGGCGACGTCGGGCTGCACGTGGCAGCAGCTGCCGTCCGCGTCGTTCGGGCCGTCGGGAGCAACGGCCCACCGGCGCTTCGCCGAATGGACGAAGGCCCGGGTGTGGGCCAAGCTGCACCGCCTGGTCCTTGACGAGCTCGGCTCCCGTGGCGAGTTGGACTGGTCCCGCTGCGCGATCGACTCGGTGAACATGCGGGCCCTGAAAAGGGGGAGCTGACAGGTCCGAATCCTGTCGACCGGGGCAAGTACGGCTCGAAGATCCACCTGATCACCGAGCGGACCGGTCTGCCCCTGTCTGTCGGAATCTCGGGTGCGAACCTGCACGACAGCCAGGCCCTGATCCCACTGGTGAAGGGGATACCGCCTATCCGCTCCAGGCGCGGACGCCGTCGACGCAGACCTGGAAAGCTCCACGCCGACAAGGGGTACGACTACGACCACCTGCGGCTATGGTTACGCGGGCGCGGCATCAGGCACCGCATCGCCCGCAAGGGCATCGAGTCCTCCACTCGCCTGGGCCGTCACCGATGGACCATCGAACGCACGATGTCCTGGCTCGCCGGATGCCGCCGTCTGCACCGGCGCTACGAGCGCAAAGCCGAGCACTTCCTGGCCTTCACCAGCATCGCCTGCACCCTCATCTGCTACCGCCGACTCACCAAATGAGATGACGTCTTAATCAAGGCCCGCGCACGGCGGGGGCGCTCAGACCCCGGGATGGATAGGGCGCCGTTCGCGAGTGCCGGCGGATTCGTGGTGAGCGTTGTTGGCTCCCATCCCGTCCGCCTTCGACCCAGGCAGAGCCGAGCAGTCGCGGCCCAGGGCGTCAAGGTCGTGCGTACAGTGGCGCGCTCCACCTTGACGCCCTGAACCACGCCCGCTCCACGGTGTGTGGGCCGAAGGCGGACGGGATGGGAGCTGGGGCGAGTGGTGGGTTGGGATGGGTGGTGAAGGCCCTCTGTAGCGTGACCGCATGGATGAACCCAGGATCAAGGTGTACGGCTCAGCCACCGAAATCACCGTCGCGGCGAACGCCGCCGGGCTGCGGGGCCTGGCCGAGCGACTCGTCAGTCTTGCCGATCCTGAACTCCGGGGCGGCTACCACGAGCATCTCGAGAGCGGCATCAACCTCGAAGACGGATCGATCAGCCTGATCCTGGAACGCGATGACACGCTGTAGGACTCACTTAGCCGTCGCTGACGGACCTGGCTAGCGCTACGGATTATATGCCTAGCGGGTAGCGCACGTTAGCGGGAGTTAAGATTCCTCTCGGCTTTGTCAACAAGTTCTCTAAGTAAGGCCACGCCGGCAGGTCGGCTGGCCTCTCAGCGTCTCGATGGGCAAGGAAAGGGGCCGCCTTGTGTTTGAGCTTAGCCAAAGAAGGTGACCAAAGGTCAAGGAAGTCCCCTTCGTTGATGTATCCCTTGGCGCAATAGAAGCCAGCGACATCGAGGGTGGCCAATGCCCTATTGGCGCTGCCATATTCTTCTCGGCTGAGTTCGGTTACCTCTCTGTCGAGGTTGAAAAGAATATGTCTTCCAGCCTGCAATTCGGGGGAGATGAGTGTCTCGTGCAGCTTGAGGGTGAGGTCTCTCTTATCTAGCCTCTTTCGATCAACAAGCGAGAAGATGCTGATTCCGAACGCAAGGATGGAAATGGCCATTCCCACAAATTGCATTACGAACCTCCGTTGGTTCAGGCGCACCGGCGGGTTCATGCGTGCATGTGTGTGGGCTTGTCCGGTCCAGTTTAGGGTGGAGGATCCGGAGCCAGGGAGTGTCTCGCTCGTCTGCCTCCGGCGGTAGACGAGCCGGGCGGAGGAATGACATCTACGTCTGACATCAACGGCGGTGGATCACGGCAGCCGTGCACGTCTCCTCGCCGCACGGGCAGCCATGGGAGCGCCAGCAACAGAAGACGTCCGGGCGAATTCCTAAAGCGAGTGTCGCATCGGGGCAGGAGCCCAGGCGCACGTTGCTGTCGGCCGCCCAACAACTACCGTGTCCGCGTGGATGAAGAACCTGTGGTCATCAAGCTCACGCGCGATCAAGCGTTCGTCCTGTCTGACTGGCTCTACGAGGCCGTGTTCCAGTCCGACGACCTGAGCGCCATCGTGAAGGACCGCTCGGTCTGGTCTGCGATCTACGCTATCTCCGGGACGCTCGACAAGACGCTCAGCGAGATCTTCATGCCCGACTACAGCGAACGCCTGGCCGCGGCGAAGCAGCGTCTTCACGAGGCCATGGGTGGTGAGGAAGAGGAAGCGCCGGCCCAAGCCGTCTCGGAGGACTGAAACGGCCCACCGAGGTTGCACCACAACGCACCAGATCGGCACCAGAACAGCCGGTCAACAGCGGTCACTGGAGGCTAGACCGAGGCGGTTAAGTAGAGCCACGGTGGCATGGTTGCCGCAGGCCAGCCCCCCGCACACCCTCAAACGATCAGTGATTCCCAAGCTCAGAGCGCGAGTTCGATTCTCGTCACCCGCTCCACGCGAAAGCCCCGGGCCAGAGGCCCGGGGCTTCTTGGTTGTCGGGTGGCTCCCGTTCAGGCCACAGCCTCGGGGGTCGCTGAGGAGGCCGGGGACCATCGAGGTCGGGCGCGCGCCGTCGTCAACGGGACTGCGCCAACACCACCAGCAGACCCACTACAGCCGTACCCGCCCCGTAGCATGCACCCCGAAGGAACTGGTCGGCCGCGATTCGCCGGCGCCGTGAGATCCACCGCGCGTAACCACGCGCCGTCCGGCCGCAGCGCCCCCCGGCGGCGGACAGCCGTCGTCCGATGGCCCCCCATCGGCCCGGGGATGTCGTTTTCTCCATGGGGCACCCTGTCTGGGCGCGCCGTACTTTCATGGCGGTTGCACCTGCCTTCCTTCGCGTTGTGGTTCTCTCCGGACAGCCAGGCACTCTCGCTCGGGCCGCCCTGGCCCAAGTGACTGCGGTCGGCGTTCCGGTGGGGTCACGCCGGGGTTTGGACGGACCGGGAGAGCGAGGGTCACGTCCCGGCAAGGGCCGAGGCCGGGTGCACAGCCTGCGCGGGGCGGAGCAGTTGGAAGGTGACCCGGCCGCCGGCGTTGACGCGGGCGCCGTGAACGGCGGGTTCGGGCAGGCTGTTGTAGTGGAAGGGGGTGGAGAAGTAGTAGGCACCGGTGTCCGGGACGACGACGATGTCACCCGCGTCGAGAAGGGGCAGCGTACGGTTGCGTGCCAGCAGGTCACCGGCGAAGCAGCACGGGCCCGCGATGTCCTGCGGCACGGGCCGGCTCTGCTTGGCTCGGCCGCGGGGGTCGTGAGCTTCGATCCGCAGCGGCCATGTGTCGGGAGCGAACACGGTCCGCGTGGCGACCTGTGCGCCGGCGTGGGTGATCGCGATGGGACGGCCGCCGACGGTCTTGGTGTACTCGACGTACGCGGCGGTGAATCCGTTCTTGGCCAGGACGGAACGCCCGAACTCCGTGATGATCTCGTACGCGCCGGAGAACAGGACCGGCGTCTGCTCGCGCAGACGGTCCACGTAGGTGCCGAAGCCGGGGGTCGTCTCGTCGCTGTCGAAATTGACCGGCAGCCCTCCCCCGATGTCGATGCCGGTCACCTGTCGACGGCCAAGGCGGTCGTTGACCTCCTCCGCGAACTCCACGGCCTTCGCGATGCCCCGGGCGATCAGGTCCAGGGGACAGCCCTGCGAGCCGACGTGCGTGTGAACCCAGGTGAGCCAGGGACGGTCCCGGTACGCCTGGAGCAGCCGCTGCCGGTTTCCTTCGTCCTCCAGGGGAATGCCGAACTTGGACGTCGAGGTGGCCGTGCTCATCGCGGTGATCGAGCCGGCTCCCACTTGCGGGTTGATGCGCACGCCGATCCGCGAGTCGGAGCGGTGGGTCGCCAGTATCTCGTCCAGCCTCGAAAGCTCCTGGAAGCTGTCCGCGTTCACCGCGATCCCAAGGGTCAGTGCCTGGACCAGTTCCGCCCGGGTCTTGGCCGGGGAGTCGAACACGATCTGTGCGGGCTCGAAGCCCGCGTCCAGCGCCTGGGCGAGCTCGCCGGCACTGGCGACCTCGCAGCCCATGCCGCTCACGCGCAGTTCTTCGAGTACGGGAACCAGACAGTTCGCCTTGGCCGCGAACGCGTGCAGGACGCGGGGCGAGTCGGGAAACGCGTTCCGCAGGGACCTGACGGTCTCGTTGACGCCGTCGAGGTCGATGAACCCCGCCAGCACGGCCGCCTCGGGGTCCAGGAGTCCTTGCTGTACGGCTGCCCGCAGAATCCACTCACGCCGGTCGGCCTTGCCGGAACCACTCATCGTGCACCTTCCCTGAGCCGAGGGTCTCTACCCGCCCACGGCTGCTGCCGGGCGGACCACCAGACTCCCGTCGGAACAGTGCGGGCGTCTTCGTCGAGAGCCCCGGTATTCCACTGCGCGGCTCTCACCGGCGAGCGAACCCGCGGGCGTCACACCGCCACCGTTGTGCCCGGGCACGAAGATGCCGCCCTCTCTTCGTAGCGGCGCCCGAGTGCTCACGCCTCCCGGCCGCCGCGGTCGAGCAGGTGCAGTTGCAGTTGGGCCAGCAGCCGGGCATCTGGACTGCGCAGGTCGAGCCCGGACACCTCGGTAAGTCGGCCGATCCGGTGCCGCAAGCTGTTCGCGTGCACACCCAGCGCCCGGGCGGTGGCCGGCACGTGACCGAAGTGGTCGAGGTAGGCCCGGAGGGTCTGGACCATGGTGCCCCCGCCGGGCCCGGCATCGAACGCCACCAGGCGTGCCACCGGAGTCTCCGGTGCCAGGGCCAGCCCTGTCAGCGCGTCCATGATCTGGTTCAGGGCCACCGTCTCGGCGACCTCACTCGCAAACGCGACGACGCGGTCCTGCCCCCTCGCCAGCAGAGCTCTCAGCGCCAGATCGGCCGACCGGCGGGACTCGGGCAGATCCGCCAAACCCTCGACCACCATGCCCAAGCCGATTTTCGCTCCCGGCCCGAACGCGGCGGTCACCTGCAGGACCAGTGACTTCCCCAGACGTGAGACTTGCTCGACGGCCCGCTGCCTGTCCTGGTGCAGTGCGCCCAGCAGTACCAAGGCCCCCTGGTCAACCGGCAGCACCACCGACTTGTGGTCGTACGCGCCGCAATGCACCGCCAGGAGGCCGCGCAGCTGTCCGGTTCCGTCACCATCCCGGGAGGCTCCAGGTCGTACCGCCAGAACCGCGCAGTGTCCATGCGCCGGGAGCCCAGCGCGTTCGGCCAGCATGTCGGCGGAGCCCCGCCCGTCGAGCAGCGCACGCGCCGCGTCGTCGACGAGCCGGGCGTGCGAGCGGTACGACCGGTGGTGCACCAGATGGGCAGCTGCCACCCGCGCCGCCGACCGCAGCGCGTCGGGCGCGTGCGGCGCGAGGGGCGTGCCCGCGGCCGCCACCCAGATTGACCCCAGGACCTCCCCGCCTGCCCGGACGGCCACCACCAGGCGTTCGGGGTTCTCTCCGTGTGCCGGCCGGTGGATGACGTCGCCCGTACCCCACAAGGCCCGGAAGAATCCCGCCTCCTGCATCGCGGAGACTCGCCACTCCGGTACCCGACGGCCAAGAATGGTCAGCCGGCGCAACTCGTCGACGTCCTCCTTCGTGGACGAGTACGCCAGGACCCGGGACTCCACGTCCTCAATCGTCACCGCGCCACCGACCAGCACCGACACCGCGTCAGCCAGTCCGTTCAGGTCGCCCAACGTCACGGCCGCCACAGCTGGATCGGCAGCGACTCCCGACAGGACCAGTCCCGCCCGCAGCGCTCCGACCAACTCCGTCCAGCCGAACCATGCCGTCCGGAAGAGCAGCGCGGTACCGGCGTCCTCGGCAGCCGCCCGCAACGCGTCAGGAGACCGACCCGACCTGCCCTGCCCGAAGACCACCGCAACCGTTCCCGATGCGGCGGCATCGCGTACGACGTCGACGGCGGCGGCCGACTGCGGGTCGACACCCACCGCCAGCAACACGTGGCCCGGCGACAGCCCCGGCTCCAGCGAGTCCAGCACCGTCACTCCCTCAACCACGACTCCCTGGCCACGTGGAGCCACGCATAGCTCCAGTGCACCGGCCCCCATGACCGACAGCAGTTTCTCCAGCGTCGGCCCCGATGCGGCGGCGTCCCCCTGCTCGGGTAATCCGTTCAGCGCCATGCAGTCCCCCTCACGTCAGCGTGACATGTGACGGTGAGTGTAGGAGCTGTCACGAGAACGGCGCGAGACGCGTGCACGGGGGTTCGACCAGCCACCCCTCGGCCGAGGCCATCGGCCAGGTGGAGTGATGGGCAGTTCCTCCAACTCGCTTCGCGCTGCATGCGGTCGGAGGCAAGTGCGTATGGCCTCGCTGAGGTGCCCACATGCTTGCACCCGTAACAGCCCTGTGAGCCCTCTCCATCCGGCGAGGCGTTCTGGCCGCCCTTGGCGTCAAGGGGGACGCACTGACACCACTTCGCCGTCCTCGTGCACCATCCGTGCCCTTCAGCGCGGTAAACACCAGTCAAGAGGAGTAAACGGAGGCGTCTACGGCGCGACGATCACACTGACGTCTGCACAGGTCAGAGTGCGTTCAGGCGCCGCAGGCGTCGTTGATTCCCAAGCTCAGAGCGCGAGTTCGATTCTCGTCACCCGCTCCATACGAAAGCCCCAGGTCAGAGACCCGGGGCTTTGCTGTTGTCTGGGCCGAATCAGGCCCTCCGCCGCTCCCTGCCGAAGCTGGACCGGCGGTACGGCGTCCCTTTCCCCCACGGCAAGCAGCCCGTCCGGGCCCTCCTTCGCGTACCGGTCGAGGTGTCGCCGGAGATCCACCCGGCGGTCATCAGTGCAGCGACCGAAATGAGGCGGCGCTCCGTGGAACGGCGCGTTGCGGGTCGCTCGTCGCGAACGTCGGCGATCCTTGTGCGGCCATGTGGATGCTGCTCTGGGCCGTCGTGGTGCTCGCGGCCGCGAACGCGCTCAACAACCTGCTCGCGCCCGGCTGGTACGTGCTGGTCTGTGTAGTCGCGTCCGGGCTGCTTGTGTTGATCGCCCGCCGGTCCGGCCTCACTTGGGACGATCTGGGGCTCGGCAGGGCCGCGGCGCGCCGCGGTCTGTGCTGGGGCCTGGTCCTGGCCGGAGCCGTTCTCGTGGTCTACCTTGTGGGCTTGGCCCTGCCGTTCACCCGGGAGGCATTCCAGGACGAGCGGGCCGCGGGCCTGCCTCCCGGAGAACTGGTGTACCGCGTGCTGGTCCGCGTACCGCTCGGTACGGTGCTGCTTGAGGAGATCGCGTTTCGCGGCGTGTTGTGGGCCATGGTTTGGCGACGGTGGGGGCCTGTATGGGCCACCGTCGTTTCCTCGGTGCTCTTCGGGCTCTGGCACGTACAGCCGTCACGCGGGCTCACGCGCGCGAACGCGGCGGCCCAAGCGGTCTTCGGAACCGGCCAGGTCGGCGTCGCCCTGTCCGTGACAGCGGCGGTCGCCGGTACCGCCCTCGCCGGTGTGCTCTTCTGCGAGCTCCGCCGCCGCTCCGGCAGCCTCATCCCGCCCGTGGCGCTGCACTGCGCTCTCAACAGTGCGGGCTACGCGCTCGCCTGGGCGGCGAGTCGCTGGTGGGCCGAGTAATCGAGGGTTTCTACCGTCGCCTCGACAGCGCGGCCGAGATCACTGCTCGGTCAGGAAGGCTCGCAGGCAGGCGATCAGGTCGGCGGACGGAACCTCGACCCAGGTGGCCCCGGGCTCACCGACGCGCACGACCTCATAACGCTCCCCCTCCAGCTCCGCCACCAGGACCTGCCGGCTTACTCCGTCCAGCCGGTCCACCTGGAGGCGGACGGCACCGTGCGAGACCGTGGGGAAGAAACACCGGAGCGTCTCATCCGCATGGAAGCGACGCAGAAGGTTCCATTGTCTCCTGTAGAAGTCGGTCGACAGGAGGTCGGACCACTGCGAAGAGGTGGGCTCTCCGCTTTCGAGCGCCCTGGTGAACTCATCGAGCTCCAGGAACTGGAATCCCCCCTCCAACTCGTCGAACGACATACCTTGCCGCCATGCGGCGACCGCCTCCACGAGCAATCCGAGATCGTCCGTCGAGCCGATCGCCCAGTCGTAGCCCGGAATACGGATACCCATCCGGAACAGACGCTCCTCGACCGCGGGATCGACCGACACGTAACCTCTGGCCGTCTCGATCGCGACGCCGTCGGGTGTCGGGGACACTGGTCCGATGTCGCATCCACGCAGCCTCGCAGCCTCTTTCATGGCTGCTACGAGGCCACCCGGAGCGGCCACGTCCGGGTACAGGCCTGCCCGATGGGTGTCCATTTTCCGCTCCTCAGCAGTGGCAGTAACCGTGGGGCGCTACGGGCAGTTCTCTTCGAACTTCACCGCGGTGATCTCGACCGGCTGGCCGTTCAGCTTCGTTCCCGGGCCGGGCGTCTGAGTGCATACCTTCCAGTTGCTCTCCATCAGCACCATGCGGCCTTCGGCAGCATCCGTCACAGTGACCGAGGTGCCCGAGTCGAGGGTCCCGCGGGCGGCCTTCACCGACTTCCCGGCGAGGTTCGGCATCTTGCTGCCCGCCGCTTCCAGAGGTTCCTCGTCCTTGGCGGGGCAGTCCTCTTCGAGCTTCACCGCGCCGAAGTCCAACTTGGTTTCCGTGGGGACTTTCTTGCCTGCCTTGATGTTCTGCGAGCAGACCTTCCAGTTCCGGTCAAGGGCTTGCAACCGGTCCCGGCCCAGGCTGTCGTGCGACGACAGGCCGTAGAAGCCCTTGGTCTGGGCGGTGTCCTGCGCGGACTGCAGCCCCATGCCGACGAAGTTCGGTACGGACGCTTCCTCGCCGGTGTCCTCGGCGGTGGGCTTCGCCTTCTCTTTCGGTTCAGCCGGCTTGTCGTCGGGTTTGCCGGCCTGCTTGGGCTGAGCCGTGACCGTGACCGTCACTCTGGGCTCAGGTTTCGCACTGCTGGTGGTTTCCGTACCACTGCTTCCGGCGCTGCCGATGATGACGCCGATGAAGAACAGGCCGACCGCAGAAGGAATGACGACTCGCTTTTGTGCCCAACCGGGCCGTGATCCTGGCGGTTTCGGTGGCTGCACAGGAGGCTGCCCCCACTGCGGCTGCGCTTGGGTGTTCCAACTCATTCGTCCCCCCAGGGTGGTTCGTGGAGGAATGACCGTAACGGCCCGGTCGGGAGCTGGGTGAGGGGGATCCTCCGGAAGTGATGAACCTGTGACGTAAGCGTGAGGAGCAGTTCAATGCTCCCGAGCGGACCGCCGACCCCTTCGGCGGCCAAGCCATCCGTGAAGAGTTCGAGCAGGCACTCAGAGATGGGATGTGCGCGGGACGGAAGCGCGGTGGCGGGGCGGAGTGCGCCCCGGCGGCTCCGGCGGGATCCGTCGGCGCACCCTCGTCGGCGAACCGCTTTGCGCTTTTGGATACGCAGGTCGAAACGTTTCTCCGACCCCGAATTCATCCGCTGGGCCAATTTTTCTTTTTTGACGAAAGCCGTGGCCGGCAGTGCAGCCGTCCGACCGAATTCGCTCTTTGTGTATGATCCGATTTTCTCTGGCGGCCTTGTCACGACGTCCGCTTGTGCACGTAGCTATGGCGTGCACCCGCTTTCTTGTTCCGGGCTCCCGACGAGCCCTGACAGGGCGGCAGCGAACCGGATTCGCTTCCGGCTGGCGGCCGGCCGGGGAGGCGGGCGTGACACCCGCATGTGAGGAGACGCCATGAAGAAGGCCTACGAAGCGCCGACACTCGCCAAGCTCGGGACGTTCCGGAAGAAGACCGGGCTTCTGCAGCGCTCCGGCAACGACCGGCTCGTCCTGAGCAAGAACTGACGACCGACGGTCTGACTCGACGTCATGACTGAACTGCACGAGAGTGCGGGGACGGGCCCCGGCGACGCGCACTTCGCGGTCTTCACCGACCGTGAGGACGCGGCCGCCGTGGCCCGCTCCTTCTCCCGCCCCGGAAGCCGGACCCTCACCCACGCCTCGGGCCGTCCCTGGCTCGTCGGCCACTGGCACGACGACGAGATCGTCACCGCGCACGCAGGCCGCACCGGTCTCGCTGTCATCGGGTGCTGTCCGGTCGATGCCACCGAACTGCAGCGCCGTGCCGGCCGGTTGCGCGACCTTGCCGAACTCGACGCACTCGCCCGCTCCCTTCCTGGAAGTTTCCATCTCGTCGCCGCGCTCGACGGACGGATCAGGGTGCAGGGCACCGCGTCCGGGCTCCGGCTGGTCTTCCACGCGGCCATCCGCGGGGCACAGGTCGCTGCCAGCCGCGCCGACGTACTCGCCGCCGCACTCGGGGCCGGCCTGGACGAAGAGCAAGTGGCCGTCCGGTTGCTGTGGCCGGTCCCCCATCCGCTCGCCGAGACGCCCATGTGGCGAGGGATCACCGCCGTGTCGCCGCACGACGCGCTGATCGTCGCTGCGGACGGCCGGACCGTACGCCACTCGCGCTGGTGGACACCACCGGAGCCGGTACGCACGCTCGCCGATGGCGCCCCCCTCGTCCGAGAAGCCCTGACCGCGGCGGTCGACGCGCGTACCCGGCAGGGTGGCGTGGTCAGCTGCGACCTGTCCGGCGGCCTGGATTCCACCTCCATCTGCTTCCTGGCAGAGCGCTCACCGGCGCGGGTCGTGGCCAGTACCTGGCCGGGGCGCGACCCCGCCGACACCGATCTGTACTGGGCAGAGCAGGCCGCCCGGTCGATGCCTGACGTTGACCACGTGGTGTGGGACGCCGACGCCTCGCCGTTGGTCTACAACGACCTGCTCGGCATCGACGACCTGCTGGACGAACCGACCATCGGTGTCATGGACCGCTCCCGGGTCCTGCACCACCTGCCCGCCATGGCCGAGCGCGGCAGCCGGCTGCACCTGACCGGCATCGGCGGCGACCATGTCGCCTGGTGCTCCGAGGCGTATTACCACCGACTGCTGCGCACGCGGCCGCTGTTCGCCCTCTCCCAGCTACGCGGCTTCCGGGCCCTGTGGCAGTGGCCACTGGGCGGCACGGCCCGCGCGCTGGCCGACTCACGGCCGTACGGGAAGTGGCTGGCCGACTCCAGCGGTCGCCTGCGTGACCCACTGCCCGCCACCGTCAGCACCAGCCTCGGCTGGGGCATGCCGCCCCGGCTCTTCGGCTGGGTCACCCCCGACGCCGCCAGGGCGGCTGAGCGAGCGCTGCGCGAGGCCGCCGCGAACGCGGTCCCTCTTCACCGCGACCGCGGCCTGCATGCCGACCTCGAACAGATCCGTTCCTGCACGCGCCTCATCCGCCAGTGGGACCGGATGGCCGCCCGGGCGGGTGTGCCGATGGCCTCGCCGTTCCTCGACGACCGCGTCATCGAGTCGTGCCTGGCGGTGCGCCCGAGCGAGCGGGTCACGCCCTGGCGGTACAAACCCCTGCTGACCGCCGCCATGAGCGGGCTCGTGCCCGACGCGTGCCTGCGGCGCACCAACAAGGCCGCCGCTTCCATGGACGCCTCCAACGGGCTGCGCGAGCACCGCGGCGAACTGCTGAAGCTGTGGGAGGACTCCCGGCTGGAACAGCTGGGCCTGGTCGACGGGAACGCGCTGCGCCGGCTCGCCCAGCGGCCGTCCACACCCGAACTGCGCGACGCGATCCTCTACTCGACCATCGCCGCCGAAGTGTGGCTGCGCGGCCTCAGCCGGAATACCGAGCCCACAGCGCCCGCCTCCTCATGACGGTGCATCAGCCAACGGAAGGACACACCCATGACATTGAAGTTCGGTGCCGACGTCTCCACTGCCCGGACCGACTACGGCACGGTCCTCCTGGACGAACGCGCCGGGGAGTACTGGGAACTGAATCCCACCGCCACCCTGGTGGTCAGCACCCTGATGGCAGGCGGTGACGAGGCGGACGCGGTCACCGCCCTCACCAACGAATTCGACATCGACGTCGACCGGGCCCGACAGGACGTCGACGCCCTCGTCGAACAACTGCGGACCTCGGGACTGGCCGAATGACGACACCCAGCGCACTGGAAAGGCCCACCGGAGTCCCCTTCGCCCGGCGTCTGGCCGCCCGCCTCGTCCTCCTGCCCGCGCTCGCGCTCTCCCTCCTGCCGCCGCGCCGGATCCGTGCTGTGCTCGCCCGCGTACACCGCGGCGCCACACCGGCCACCGCCGCACAGGCCAAGAACGCGCGGGACGCCATATGCGCGGTGAGCCTGCGCTGCGCCGGTCCGAAGGGCTGCCTGCCCCGTTCCCTGGGAGCCGCCCTGCTGTGCCGCCTGGGAGGAAGCTGGCCGACCTGGTGCACCGGGGTGCGCGTGGTGCCGCCGTTCACGGCACACGCCTGGATCGAGGCGGACGGCCGCCCCGTGGACGAGGGCGTACCCGACGACTACTTCACCCGGCTCATCACGGTCGCCCCAGCGAGCCGATCGGGCCGATGACCCACACCGCCGTGGACGAGGCACAGCCGGCGGACCCGGTCGACCGCTCCACCCGGGCCGCGATCGCCACCATGTACCGGCTCACCACCGGCCACCGGGCCTCCATCACCGTCGCCACCGTACTCACCCTCGTCGGCTCCGCCCTGGGCCTGGCTCAGCCGCTCGTCGCCAAGCAGGTCGTGGACGCGAGCGGACGCGGACAGGTACTGGGGCCCCTCCTGCTGCTCCTGGCCGCCCTGTTCGTCACCGAAGCGGCAACGGGCGCGGTGGGCCGCTTCGTTCTGGAACGCATGGGCGAAGGCGTCGTACGACAGCTCAGGCACAGCCTGGTGGCGCGGCTGCTCCGGCTGGAGATGAGGGAGTACGCCCGGCATCGCAGCGGCGACCTGATCTCCCGGGTGACCGCAGACACCACCCTGCTGAGAGAGGTGGTGTCCCAGGCGCTGGTCGACCTGGTGACGGGGGCCCTCGTCGCGGCGGGAGCGATCGTCCTCATGGTGTGGATCGACCCGCTGCTGCTGCTCCTGGTCGCGGTGACCGTGGCAACGGCCGCCTTGATCGTCGCCTCGCTGCTCAGGGGCATCCGGGCCGCCTCCGAACGCATGCAGGATGCGGTCGGCGCGATCGCCGCCGACCTGGAACGCGCGCTCGGCGCCCTGCCGATGGTCCGGGTGCACCGCGCGGAGGACCGGGAAGCGGCCCGCATCGGAGAACGCGTCGAAGCGGCATACGGCGCCGGGGTACGGACCGCGAAACTCGCCTCCGTGATGAGCCCGGCCGTCGAACTGGCCGTACAGGGCTCCTTCCTGATCGTCCTGGTCATCGGCGGTCTGCGGGTGAACACGGACGCCAACTCCCTCGGCGACCTGGTCGCCTTCCTGCTGTACGCCTCCTACCTGGTCCTGCCGCTGTCTTCCGTCTTCCGTGCGGTCGGCCTGATCCAGCGCGGCATGGGCGCCTACCAGCGCGTCGAGCAGGCGCTGTCCCTGCCGGCGGAGCCCTCACCGGCCCGGCCGCCGGCAGTCCGGGCACGTACAGGGGAAGGGGAGGCGGCCCGGCGGAGCGACTCGCACGAGAAGCCCGCCCTTGCCCTGCGGGACCTCAGCTTCGGTTACGACCCGGGCCGGCCGGTGCTGCGCGGCGTCTCCTTCACCGTCCCGCAGCGGAGCCAGACAGCGCTGGTCGGCCGGTCGGGTGCGGGCAAGAGCACGATCTTCTCCCTCGTGGCCAGGTTCTACGAACCGGACTCCGGAAGCCTGTTGTTCGACGGTCTGCCCGCCGTCGAGCTGAGCCGCGGGGAGTGCCGGTCACGCATCGCGGTCGTCGACCAGGCCAACCATGTCGTCCATGGCTCACTCTGGGACAACATCACCTACGCCGTGCCCGACGCCTCGGAGGCCGAGGTCCGGCGCGTAGTCGAACTCGCCCAGCTCACAGGCGTCGTGGAACGGTTGCCGGGCGGCTTGTCGGGCATGCTCGGTGAACGCGGCGGCACGCTCTCCGGGGGCGAGCGGCAGCGGGTCGCCCTGGCCCGCGCCCTGCTCGCCCGGCCCTCCCTCCTGCTGCTCGACGAGCCGACGTCCCACCTGGACGCCGTCAACGAGGCGGCGCTCACCGCGGTGATGCGGGACGTGGCCCGAGAGTGCGCGGTCCTCGTGATCGCCCACCGGCTCTCCACGGTCCAGCACGCCGACCGGATCGTCGTGCTGGACCAGGGCACTGCCGTCGCCTGCGGACGTCACGAGGAGCTGCTCACCAGCAGCCCCGCCTACCGCGAGCTGGCCGCCGGCCAGATGCTCCGGCCGGCCGCCACCCCGCCCTCCCCCGTGACGCCCGCGGGCACCCACCCGCACGGCCCACGCTGAACCGGTCGCGGACACCACACGTATGGCGCGGCGCCGGAAACACGGACGTCACCCGGTGGTGGTCAGCCGCTCACGCCACCAGTCCACCGTCGCCTTGACCTGCTCGTCGACGGGGGTGGCTCGGACCGCGAATGCGGCTTCGTAAGCGCTCGAATCGACTACGAACGGGCGGTCGAACTGATAGCGGATCTCCTTCAGTTCGCGGATCAGCGGCGAGAAGACCGACACGACGCCCAGCACGGCCGGCGGCAGCCTGCGCACCGCGACCGGCCCCGTTCCCGTCTGAGCGGCGAGGCGGTCGACCATCTGCCGGGTGGACAGCGGGGGCCCCATCGGGACGTGCCAGGCCCGTCCCCAGGCGCGTTCCTCGCCCGCGACCTCGGCCAGGGCCCCGGCCACGTCGGGGAGATAGCTCCAGCTGTGCGGGGCGTCCGGGTCACCGAGGGTGGAGACCGGCTTGCCGCGCAGCAGTCGTGGCACGACCCGCGCGGCCAGGTGCCCGCCGTCGGTCACGCCGGGCCGCCGGGACGTCGCCCCGCGCCCCTTCCGCCGCGGGCATGTGCCCACCGAGTGCGGTCCTGAGCGGTCCGTACGGAACTCCGCTGCCCGGCCCGCCGCCTCGCAGCACGCGCGGTCGCGACGACAGGACCGGGACTCCACCAGCGTCGTCTTGCCGGCCCCCGCGTCGCCCTCGACGAGCCACAGCCCGCCATCGCCGCCCCTCAACAGCGGGTCGCTTCATTCGGAACACCCACGCCGCTCGGCACGATCGCTTCATCCCAAGCTAGGCAGCCTGCCGCCACCATGCCCCACGACGAAGGCCCTGGGTCGCGGGCCTGTCTCATCGACGTATTCGTGACGACATATCCGGGATGGGAGAGGCCACCGGCAGCAAATCTTCGCAGCAGCGTCACATGGACTGCGCACCACCTTCGGGGTGTGCGATTAGCGTTACGGCCGCTCGATCCCGCGTGCGAACTTGAACAGGTCGCCGGCCTCCCTGGCAACGCAGTCAGCACAGAAAGATCGCAGATGGACTACTGCTCCTCGTGCCGCCGACATCTCAATGGGGCACTCGTGTGCCCCGGATGCGGCGCATGCGCTCCTGACATCGCCCCGCCCGCCCAGTACGTGGCGGAGACAGCGGAGGAGATACCCGCTTCGGGGGCCGGCGCGTCCGAGGCCGCGATGGCGGACGCGTCGGGCAGTGGTGCGTCCGTCGGCTTCGAAGGCACCGCCCCCACCGGGCAGGGCCGGGCGGCCCGGCGTCGGCATCTGGCCCGTTTGAAGAAGCACCGGCGCCGGATCGTGGCCGCGACAGCCGTCGCCCTCGTCGGTGGCGGCCTGACCATGGCCGCGCTGCCGGCCGGCAGGCCGTCCGCCGGCCACACCCACGCCGCCCCGCCGCCGGAGCCGGTGAACACGTCGGACACCCCCGGAGCAGCCGCCACCGGGTCGTCGTCGGAGCAGGCCGACACCCGGGTCGCGCGGGATCCCGGCACTCGCCCGGCCAGTACGACGGGACGGGAGCGGAGCACCGCCGACGCCATGCCGGACACCGCCGGCCCGGCCGCCACCGGCACGTCCGCGGGCGCGGCCCGGTCCGCCGCGCCCCGGAGCGCCACGGAGCGCACCGCGTTCGAGTCGGCGCGGGAGACGGCACAGCAGTCGGCACCTGAGCCGCCCAGGGGAGCAACGGGCGTCGGCACCGCCGACGACCCGGCGCCGGCACCCCCGACGGCCTCCGCCCCGGCCGCCCCCGCCCCGGAGACGGCCCCGCCCGCTTCCACCGAACGCCCCGGCCTCGTAGGCACGGTGGTGGACGGCCTGTTGTCGGACCCGTCGGCGGACGAGCCCGCGTCGTCGACGCACGTGTGCCTGATCGGTGTGTGCGTCGGGCAGCAGTGAGACGTCTGACTTTCCCGCCGCGGCAGCAAGGAGGCCGAGTCCCCGTGACCACTGGCTACGAAGCCCGGCTGCACAGAATCGGCCGGTGGTGGGGCGTCGAGATCCCGGAAGTCGCCATCCACACGCAGTGCCGCACCCTCGACGAGGCGGAAGGCATGGCGCGCGACGCCATCGCCGAAGCGCTCGGGATCCAACCGGATACCGTCACCGTGGAGTTGGTGGTTCCGGAACTCGCGCCGCTCCTGAACTCCGTACGTGAGGCAAGAAGGCTCAGCGCCGGGGCCGGTGCCGCCGAACCGCAGGCGCTCGCCGACGCTTGCCGCACGCTGGTCGAGGACCTGCGCGTAAGCCAGAGTGACGCCGGCCGGCTGCTCGGCCTGTCGCATCAACAGGTGTCCCGGCTCTCCACTCCCCGCGGCTCCGCCGACCCCCGCCCATGGCGGGGCCCGCAGCCCACCCCGAGCGCGCCCACCCCGAGCGCCCCGGCCCCGGCACTCCCCATGGACCCGCCCGACAGCGCCACGACGCGCCCGAGACCGCCCCGGCAGGCGTCGCCCACCCGCCCGGGCTGGGCGATCGCCGAGGACGGCGCCTGAGACACGGCACCGCCCTCCTTACAGGGCGTCCACAGCGCTGACCTTCCAGCCCTGCGGGGTCCGTACGAGGGTCATCCGTACCCGGTTCAGGTCGAGGCGGGGGCCGGAGACCTGGGTGCTGGTGGTGACCTGGTTCATGAAGACCAGGACGACCGCCTTGTCCGGCGAGGCCGACACCACCGCGGCCGCCGGGGTGTCACCGCCCGCGGGCTTCGCGACCGTCGCCTTCACCACGCCCCGGTACTTCTCGGCGGTCGGCGCGACCACGGACTTGGTCGTCTTGCTGTACTGGTCGAGAAACGGCTTGGTGAGGTGGCCGCGGGCCGCGGCGAAGTCGCGGTCCAGGCGGCGGTAGTCGTACGACAGGATGACCGGCGCCGCCTTGCGTGCCGTGGTGAGCGCGGCCGTGCGCGCCTGGGCGGTGCGTTCGGCCTCCCGGTGCTGCCAGGCGAGTGTGGCGGTGGCGGCCAGGCCCAGCAGGCACAGCAGGGCGAGGACGGCGAGTACCGCCCCGCGCCGGCCGGGACGGGTGCGGCCCGGCGCCGTGGCGGTCGCGCGCGAGGACTCCGTGGCGGTCGCGCGGGACGGCTCGGCGGGGTTCGCGCGCGTCGGCTCCTTGGTGAGCGTGCGCGTCGCCTTCGGGTTCGGCTTCTGGTCCGGGTCGCTGGGCCGGTGCGTCCTCTCGACGCGTTTGGCCGCGGCGCGGGCGGCCGCTGCCACGGAGCGCTGCCGGGGGGCGCCGGTGCCGCCGCGGCCTCGGACGGTCGGGTTCGCCACGGTGTCTCTCCTCGGTGGGTGGTGCGGGGATGCTGCGGGATGCGTTCAGCCGACGAATTCGACGTTGGACGTCAGCCACCGTCCGCCCTCGTGGACGAGGTCGAGCTGAAGGCGGTAGTTGCGGGACGTTCCCTTGGGCGCGGAGACGTTGGTGACCTTGCTGTCGGCCACCACCAGGACGCGGGCGGTACGTTCGTCCGCCCGCGCGATGCCCGCGTCGAGGATCTGGCCCTCGGAGACCGACTTGTTGTCGGCGACGATCTTCGTCAGCTGTTCGGTCTGGGCCGAGAACTGCTTTTCGAAGTCCCCGGTCGCCCCCTTCAGAACGTTCTTGCTGTCCCGGCCGTAGTGCCGGTAGTCGAGCGAGGTGAAGTTGAGCGCCGACTGGCGGGCGGCGGCCAGGATGTCCTGGTGACGCTGCTCCGTCGTATGACGCTCGTACACCCGCAGGCCCAGCCAGCCGGAGGAGGCCACCAGTACGGCGGCCACGGCGGCGAGTACCACCACCGCTCTCGGGTTGCGCGCCCACAGGGCGATGCGGGCCGTGAGTGCGCGGGTCATGCCATGGGTCCGACCAGCAGCCATTGCCAGGACTCCTTTCCGAAGACGCTCTGTGCCCCGCCCGTCGAGCCGATCTGGACGGGCTTGTCGTACGTGGCCCCCGCGCGCGGGGCGTTCTGGGCGCCGCGCACCGACGTGTCGCCGCCGCGCGGGGCCGTGCAGCGGGCCTTGGTGTTCGCCGGGCGGTCCGCGGTGTCGGCGGGGTCGCGGTGCTGGGTGTCGTAGCCCTGGCGGCAGGGCGGGGGGTCGTCGGCGTTGACGACCATGCCGAAGTGGGTGGTGCCGTCGCCGGGGAGCACGGTGTAGCTGCCCGAGACGACGACGGGGAAGGTGACCAGCGCCTGTTCCACGCCCGGCAGCCGGGCGACGGTGATCTGACCGCCGCTGATCAGGTTCCCCAGGAGGACCGGAAGGTGGGTCCGGTTGTCCTTCAGGAGGGTGTTCACCTGCTGGGAGGCGGAGGTGCCGTTGGCCATGAGGTCGCGGATGTCCCCGTCGCTCGCCTTCAACTGCGCGGTGAGCGCGGCGAGATCGCGGGAGAAGGACTTGATGGACGAGCCCTGGTCTGCCTGCGTCTTCAGGACCTTCCGGGAGTCTTCGATCAGCGCGATGGTCTGCGGGAGCGAGTCCGACGCCGACTCCATCAGGGCGTTGCCGGAGTCCACCAGCCGGCTCAGGTGCGGGCCGGTGCCGGCGAACGCCTTCCCCAGTTCGTCGACGGTGATCCGCAGATCCTTCTTGTTCACCGAATTGACCAGCCGGTCCAGGCTGAGAATCATCTCGGTGGCGGGTACCGGCACGCGGGTGTTCCGGCGCGGGATCGTGCTGCCGTCCCGCAGGCCGGGGCCCGCCCCGGACCGCGGCTGCAGATCCACGTACTGCTCGCCGACGGCCGAACGGTTCGCCACCACGGCCAGGCTGTCCGCCGGGATCCTCGGGGAGTCCTCCAGGAGCAGCGCCACCGAGACACCGTCGGCCCCGGACAGCCGCAGTTCGCCGACGCGGCCCACGGGCACCCCGCGGTAGGTGACCTCGGCGCCGGAGTAGATGCCTCCGGAGTCGGCGAACTCGGCTCGTACGGTGTATCCGCGGCCCAGGACGCGGTCGACAAGGCCGGTGTACTCGGCGCCGACGTAGGACACGCCGAGGGCGGTGATGAGGGCGAAGGCGAGCAGTTGCAGCCTGACCATACGGGTGATCACGGCATCATCCCCTTCATCAGCAGCTCCGCGAGGGACATGTCGACACCGCGCGGACGGCTCCACCCGGCCGATGGCCCGCTGTTGCTGTACGACGCGTGGGTGCCGGTGCACAGCGGCAGGCACCCCAGGTCGCCGCCTCCGGGGCCTGCTGGGTCGGAAGGAGCCGGCGGGACCGGCGGAACCGGAGGGGACGAAGGTGAGTCCGGCAGGTCCGGCAGGTCCGGCGCCTCGGGAAGTCCGGGCAGCTCGGGAACGCCGGGAAGCTCGGGGATGTCCGGGGCGGGCACGTCGGGAAGCTCGGGCGTGCCCGGCTTCCCCGGCTTCTTGGGACCGTCGGCCAGATTGCCGTAGACGCTCTCCAGGTCGAGATCGGCGGTGACCTTGAGGTTGACGTAGTCCCCCTTGATCGCGTCCACGACATTGCGGGGGAACGGGTACGTCGTCAGCAGCTCCAGGGCGTTGGGGAGGTCCGCGCCCGCCTTGTTCAGCTGCTGGAGGATCGGCTGGAGCCGGCGCAGGTTGGCGATGACGTCCGCCCGCGACGCCTTGATCACCTGCGTGCCCGTCTTACCGAGTTCCGACAGCGAGGTCAGCATCTTCGTCAGCTTGGTCCGCTGGTCGGCCAGTACCTTCAGCGCGGGCGGCATGGTGGTGATGGCCCGGCCGATCGTCTTCTTCTCCTTGGCGAGCGTCTTCGACAGCTTGTCGACGCCCTCCAGCGCGCGGATGATCTCCTTCTTCTGCTTGTCGAGGCCGCCGATGAAGATGTCCAGCTCCGTGAGCAGGGACTTGACCCGGTCCTCGCGGCCCTCCAGCGCCTTGTTCAGCTCCACCGTGATGGTCTTGAGCTGAGCGACCCCGCCGCCGTTGAGGAGGGCCGACAGGGCCGACAGCACCTCCTCGATCTCGGGGTTGCGGCCACTGCGGGACAGCGGGATCTCCGCGCCGTCGGTGAGCCTGCCCACCGGCTCGGTGTCCGTCGGCGCCGACAGCGCGACGTACTTCTCACCGAGCATGCTGGTCTGCCGCAGGCCGGCGATCGCGTTGCCGGGGAGCTTGACCGAGTCGGACACGCGCAGCCGCACCCGGGCGTGCCAGCCGTCGAGTTCCACCTTCTCGACGGCGCCCACGGTGACGTTGTTGACCTTCACCGTGGACTGCGGGACGAGATCGAGGACGTCCCGGAACTCGACCGTCACGTGGTAGCTGTCGCCGTCCGCGGCGGCGCCGCCGGGCAGCGGGACGTCGTACAGCCCGTTGAATTCGCAGCCGGTGAGGAGCAGTGAACCGGCGGCGGCCCACAGGGCCGCTTTCTGCGGAGCTCGCTTGGCTCTCATGTACGGGCCTCCAGGATTCCGCCGAGCGTCTTGTCCGTCGAGGCCGTCGAGCCCGCCGGGTTCGCCGAGCCCGCCGGGGCCTTCGGCACCGCTCCGGTGACCGCGTCGGCCACCGGCAGCTCGGGCAGCGAGTCGAACAGCTTTTCCAGGTCCCGGCAGTCGGCCGTGTCACCCGTCGTCTTCAGCAGGGAGCACAGCAAGGCGGCCGGGTCCTGCGGATGTTCGGCGTTGTTACGGGTGTCGAGCGTGCCGGATTCGGGGTTGTAGGCGTTCTGCAGGTTGGACAGACCGGCAGGGGCTACGTCGAGCAGCTCCTGCAGGGCCGCGCGCTGGGTGACCAGCACCTTCGTCACCTTGCTGAGGCCCTTCACATTGGCGGTCAGCGCCTTCTTGTTCTTCTTCACGAAGTCGGTCACATCGGCGAGCGCCGCCGCCAGTTGCCTGATCGCCTCGGCGAGGTCCTTGCGTTCCCCGGCGAGCTGGTCGGCCACCTTGGCCAGGCTGTTGTTGAACGACCGGACGCTCGCATCGTCTTCCGCCAGCACCGCCGTGAACTCATGAAGGTTCTCCACCGTCCCGAACAGGTCCTGCCGGCCGTCGGACAGCGTGGTGACGGCCTGCGAAAGGTCCTCCACCGTCCGGTGCAGCTTCCCGCCCTGCCCCTGGAGGTTGTCCGCGCCGACCGCCAGCAGCCGGGACAGCGAACCGTCCTTGTTGGCGCCCTTCGGCCCGAGCGCGTCGCCCGTCGTACGGAGGCTGTCGAATACGCGGTCCAGCTCGACCGGCACGGCCGTCCGGCGCTCGGGGATCACGGCGCCGCTGCGCAGCACCGGGCCGTCCCGGTGGACGGGGAGCAGCTGGAGGTAACGGTCGCTGACCACCGAGGAGTTGATGATCGCCGCCTTGGCGTCCGCCGGGACCTTGTACTCGGCGGCGTACTCCAGCTCGACCCGTACCCGCTTCCCCTGCGGCGTGATCTTCTTGACCTCGCCGATCCGGACGCCGAGCACGCGCACGTCGGACCCCGGATAGATGCCGACCGTACGCGGGAAGTACGCCGTCACCCGGACCGTCGGGGACTCCGACAGGTGGACGAAGGCCAGGACGGCCGAGACCACGAGCACGGTGGCGAGCGCGAGGCGGCGCAGCAGCCGCCGGTCGATTCTCATCGTGAGCCTCCGGTCCTCGGGACCACGGGGGTGGGGGCCACCAGGTTCTGGATGTAGCTGTCGAACCAGCGTCCGTTGCCCAGGGTGTTGGTGAAGACCCGGGCGAAGGGGGCGAGGAGTTCGACGCTGCGGTCGAGGCTGGCCTGGTTGCGTTCGAGCATCCGCACCACCGTGTTCAGGCGGGTGAGTGCGGGGCCGATCGCCGCCCGGTTGTCCTCGACCAGGCCGGACAGCTGAACGCCCAGCGCGATGGAACTCTGCAGCAGCGCGTGGATGACCTGGCGCCGCTTGTGGATCTCCTCGAACAGCTTGTCGCCGTCCTTCACCAGCTTGCTGAACTCGCCCTTGCGGTCGGCGAGTACACCGGTGACACCGTTGGCGTGGTCGAGGAGTTCGCGCAGCGACCGGTCGCGCGAGGCCACGGTCCGGGAGATCTTCGACAACCCCTCGATGGAGGCCCTGACCTCTTCGGGGGCGTCCTCGAAGGTGGCGGACAGGGTGTCCAGGGCGGTGGCGAGCTGCTTCTTGTCGATCTGCTCGCTCGTGGTGGTGAGGTCGCTGAACGCCTCCACGACGTCGTACGCCGCGACCGTGCGGCTCAGCGGGATCTCGCTGCCCGGCTCAAGCTGCCCGCCGCCTTCCGGCTCCAGCGCGAGGTACTTCGCGCCCAGGATCGTCTTGATACGGATGGACGCACCCGTCCTCGTCCCGAACTCCGGGTCTCCCTTGACCCGGAAATCGACCTTGACGTGGCCGTCGTCCAGCCCCACGTCGTCGACCTTGCCGACCTTGACGCCGGCGATCCGTACCTCGTCGCCGGGCTTGAGCCCGCCGGCCTCGGAGAACGCCGCGCTGTACTTCTCGCCGCTGCCGATCAGCGGCAGGTCCTGGACGTTGAACGCGGCCGCGATCAGCAGCGAGATCGTGGTGAGGCCGACGGCGCCGATCACCACGGGATTGCGTTCACGGAAGGGAATCAACGGCCGCACCTCGCTCGCGCGACATGGAGTTCGGGTGTGATGACCTCGGCGGTCTTCGGCAGCACGATCCGGCCGTCGAAGTCGCACAGGTAGAAGTTGAACCAGGAGCCGTACGAGGCGGTGCCGGTGAGCTTGTTGAGCTTGCCGGGCAGCCGTTGCAGGACGCCTTCCACGGTCTTCTCGTGGTCGTTCAGCGTTCCGGTGAGCTCGCCCAGCTCGGCGATGTCGGTTTTCAGCGGCGGCCGGGCGTCCTTGAGGAGGCCCGAGGTGGCCTCGGCGAGGCCGTTGATGCCCGCCAGCGACTCCCCGATGGGTTTGCGGTCGGCCGACAGCCCCGAGATGAGCCGTTGCAGTTGCGCGATCAGCTCGGAGAAGCGGGTACTTCGCTTGTCCACGGTCTTCAGGACGGTGTTGAGGTTGTCGATCACCGAACCGATCAGCTTGTCCCGTTCCGCGAGGGTCGTGGTGAGCGAGGCGGTGTGCGTGAGCAGGCTGCGGACCGTACCGCCCTCGCCCTGGAGGGTCTTGACGATCTCGGTGGCGAGCTGGTTCACGTCCTTGGGGCTCAGCGCGGCGAACAGCGGCTTGAACCCGTTCAGCAGGGCGTTGAGGTCGAGCGCGGGCTCGGTACGGGAGAGCGGGATGCGCCCGCCGGGTGCCAGCCGCGTCCCGTCCCCCGCGCCCTCCGTCAGCGCGATGTACCGCTGCCCGATGAGGCTCCGGTAGCGGATGACGGCACGGGTGCTGGTGAGCAGTGGCCGGTCGCTGGAGACGCTGAAGGTGACCTCGGCCAGCGTCCGGTCCTTGATGTCGATGCTTTCGACCTGGCCGACGCGTACCCCCGCGACCCGGATGTCGTCGCCCTCCTCCAGGCTGGTGACATCGCTGAACACGGCGGAGTACGCCTCCTTGGGGGTGAAGGAGAAGTTGACGATGGTCGCCGCGAGCACCGCGGTCGCCACCACCGTCACCACCGCGAAGAGGCCGAGCTTGATGAGCTGCGGAGCTGTCGTCCTGGCGTTCGTACGGCTCATACGACGCTCACCGCCGTTCCCCGTGCCATCGGACCGAAGAGCAGGGTCGTGACCGCCGGCACCTCGTCGGCGGGCACACCCATGGCAGGGGCCACGAGCGAGGCGACGGCGTGCTGTTCGGCCGCCGTGCCGGATACGGGCGGCACGGCTCCGCCGGGTTTGGATGACGCCGACGTGCCGTCGTTGAGTTTGATGGGCGGTGCGGGGACGTGCGGGTGGGGCAGACCTCTGCAGTTGGGGCCGGAGCGGTCGGCATAGCGCGGTTCCTCGCCGGGTCGGTAGGGGGGACGTTGGGGGACGAATTCGAGGGTGATGCGCATCTTCCCGCCGCTGAACGCCCGTTCGGCCTCCGCCTCTTGGCGCACCAGTCCCGCCAGCAGGCACGGGTACTGCGGTGAGTAGCGGGCGAACAGGGCCAGCGTGGGACGGGAGACACGGCCCAGCGTGATGATCCGGGCGGAGTTCTCGTCGAGTACGGCTTCCGTGGTGTCCGCGGCGGTCGCGGTCCAGGTGAGGACCGACGCGAGCTGGTCCTCCTGCTCGACGAGGGTCCGGCTCGTCGTGAGGGTGTTCTCCAGGACCCGCAGCAGGTCGGGGGCCGCCTCGCCGTACACCTCGGCCACGTCGGCGAACCGCGAGATGTCCTCCTGGAGGGAGGGCATGTGCGGGTTGAGCCGGCGCAGGTACGCCTCCAGGCGTACGAGGTTGTCGCCGATCTTGTCGCCGCGCCCTTCGAGGGCGGTGGCGAAAGCCGACAGGGTGGCGTTCAGCTCGGCGGGCTGCACGGTGCGCAGCAGCGGCAGCAGGTCGTTCATGAGCTGCTGGAGTTCGATGCCGACCTTGGTGCGGTCCTGGGTGATGACGTCACCGGCTCGGATGTGGCGCGTGGAGGCGTTGCGCGGGGCCACCAGGTCGACGTACTTCTCACCGAACAGGGTCTTGGGCAGCAGCCGCGCATGGACGTCGGCCGGGATGAGCCGGACGTGCTCCGGTTTCAGCGCGATGCCGAGGGTCGCCTTCTCGCCGTCGGCCCGCACCTCGCGGACCTCGCCGACCAGCAGGCCGCGCAGCTTGACGTCGGCGCGGGGTTCCAGCTGGTTGCCGAGGGTGTCCGCCTCCAGGGTGATGCGGACGACGGAGGTGAACACCTGCTGGTAGATGGCGACGGTCAGGGACAGCAGCAGGGCGATGACCGTGATGAAGACGATCCCGTACAGCTGGAGTCGTGTGCTTTTGCGCATCGGCCGCCCTACCCCGCTATCCGTACGGTCGTGTTGGCGCCCCAGATGGCCAGGCTGAGGAAGAAGTCGAGGACGTTGATGGCGACGATGGAGGTACGTACGCCACGGCCGACCGCGACACCGACACCGGCCGGGCCGCCGCTCGCGTAATAGCCGTAGTAGCAGTGCACCAGGATGATCACGACGGCGAAGACGATCACCTTGCCGAAGGACCACAGCACGTCGACCGGTGGCAGGTACTGCTGGAAGTAGTGGTCGTACGTACCGGTGGACTGCCCGTAGTAGCCGGTGGTGATGGTGCGGGCGGCGAAGTAGGAGGAGAGGAGTCCGACGACGTACAGCGGGATGACGGCCACGAAGCCGGCGATCATGCGGGTCGTCACCAGGAACGGGAGGGAGGGGACGCCCATCACCTCCAGCGCGTCGGTCTCCTCACTGATGCGCATCGCGCCGAGCTGGGCGGTGAACCCGGCGCCGACCGTCGCCGACAGCGCGAGCCCGGCGACGAGGGGGGCGATCTCGCGGGTGTTGAAGTACGCGGAGAGGAACGCCACGAAGTTCGACGTGCCGAGCTGGTTGAGCGCGGCGTACCCCTGGAGCCCGACTTCGGTGCCGGTGAAGAACGACAGGAACGCGATGACGCCGACCGTGCCGCCGACGACTGCCAGCGCGCCGCGTCCGAAGCTGACTTCGGCCAGCAGGCGCAGTACTTCCTTCTTGTAGCGGCGCAGGGTGCGGCCGGTCCAGGCGAGGGAACGCCCGTAGAAGACCATCTGCGTGCCCAGCTCCTCCAGGGAGCGCAGTGGGCGGTCGAGAAGTCGCACAACTAACCTCTCTGCGGGACGATTTGGAAGTACACGGCCGTCATCACGAAGTTCGTCACGAACAGCAACATGAACGTGATGACCACGGACTGGTTGACGGCGTCACCGACGCCCTTCGGCCCGCCCTTGGCGTTCAGTCCCTTGTACGAGGCGACGATCGCGGCGATGGCGCCGAACACCAGGGCTTTGAGTTCTGCCGCCCACAGGTCGGAGAGCTGGGCGAGGGTGGTGAAGGAGGCCAGGTAGGCGCCGGGGGTGCCGTTCTGCATGACCACGTTGAAGAAGTAGCCGCCGGCCACCCCGACCACGGAGACCAGGCCGTTGAGGAGTACTGCCACGAGCATCGTGGCCAGCACGCGGGGGACGACGAGCCGGTGGATGGGGTCGATGCCGAGGACCTGCATGGCGTCGATCTCCTCGCGGATCTTGCGCGCACCGAGGTCCGCGCAGATCGCGGTGCCGCCGGCTCCGGCGATGAGCAGCGCCGTGACGATCGGGGACGCCTCGCGCAGGACCGCGAGTACGGAGGCGGCGCCGGAGAACGACTGGGCGCCGAGCTGCCGGGTCAGGCTGCCGATCTGGAGCGCGATGACGGCGCCGAAGGGGATGGAGACCAGGGCCGTGGGGAGGATCGTGACGCTCGCGATGAACCAGGCCTGCTGGATGAACTCCCTGAGCTGGAAGGGGCGGCGGGGGAGGGTGCGGATGACATCCAGGGCCATGGCGAAGAGGCTGCCGGAGTGTCTCAGCGCCCCGGTGGGGGAAAGACTCACGCGTCCGTCACCTCCTTCTGCTTCGGCTCCTGCTTCGGCTGCTGCTCCTGCTCCCGCTTCGGCTCCTGCTCCTGCTCCGGCTCCTGCCTCTCCTCCGGCTCCTGCCTCTCCTCCGGCTCCTGCTTCTGCTTCGGCTCGTGGAGCTCCGCCTCGCGCTCGGCGATCGCCTGCCAGCGGGGCGGGCGGGTGACTCCGGGGCTGGGGAGCAGGCGGGGGGTCATGGGCGTCGCGGACGCTTCCCCGTCCCCGGAGTTCCCGTCGGTGCCGAGCTCGGCGAGCTCCTGCTCGACCTGGGCGGCGTCCTTCTCCTCCGCCATGCCGATCGGGCCCTGCATACGGCCGTTGAGGAACTGCCGTACTACCGGCTCGTCGCTGGTGAGCAGCTTGTCGCGCGGGCCGAACATCACCAGCTCACGCCGGAAAAGCAGCCCGATGTTGTCCGGGACCAGGCGGGCCGAGGCGATGTCGTGGGTGACGATCAGGAACGTCGCGTCGATCTGCGCGTTCAGGTCCACGATCAGCTGGTTGAGGTAGGCCACGCGCACCGGGTCGAGCCCTGAGTCGGGCTCGTCGAACAGGATGATCTCCGGGTCGAGCACCAGCGCGCGTGCCAGCCCGGCACGTTTGCGCATACCGCCGGAGATCTCGCCGGGCAGCTTGTCCTCGGCGCCGATCAGACCGACCATGTCCATCTTTTCGAGGACGATCCGTCTGACCTCGCTCTCCGGCTTGCGGGTGTGCTCGCGCAGCGGGAAGGCGATGTTGTCGTACAGACTCATCGACCCGAACAGCGCGCCGTCCTGGAACAGCACACCGAAGAGCTTGCGTACCTCGTAGAGATCGCGCTCGCGGAGCTTGGTGATGTCCTGCCCGGCGATCGTGATCGATCCCCGCTCCGGCTTGAGCAGTCCCACGAGCGTCTTGAGAAACACCGACTTTCCCGTGCCCGAGGGGCCGAGCATGACGGATACCTCGCCGGCCGGCAGTGTCAGGGACACGTCCTGCCAGATGACCTGGTTGCCGAAGGATTTGGTCAACCCCTCCACACAGATCTCGACACCCATCCGGTTCACCCTTCAGCGGGGAGCAGCTCTGACATCTGCTCTACGGGGAGGGGCGGCGGGTCCGTCGCCAAGAAAGCGAAGATTTTTTACGTGGCCGAAATCAGCGGGTACCGCCTTGTTTCATTCGCGGTGGTCACGTTCAACGCCCTGCGGGGAGCGCGCCTGGCACGCCCCCTCCCGGCACCGGGACGTGCGGGGCGGTCACGGCGGGCGGGGACGGGAGCGTCGGCGCGGAGACCGCAGGGGTGGGCACCGGCGGCAGCGTCGGCTCGGGGGCGGTGGGGACGGGCAGGGTGGGGACGGAAGCGGCGGGGACGGGCGGGAGCGCCGGGGTGGGGACGGAAGGGGTGGGCACGGGCGGGAGCTCCGGCGCGATCTTCGGCAGCCGCACCTCCGGCAGCACCGTCGGGAGCGGGAGGCCGGTGGGTGACGCCTTTCCGCTGCGGGGGTCCGGGTCGGCGGCGTCGGGCCTCACGGGGGAAGCCGGGGAGGGGTGCGTGGTGGTGGGCGAGGCTGTCGGTATTCCGAAGCCGGCCGTTTCCGAGTCCTCCCCGGGCTCGGAGGTGGCGTGCCGCCCGGGCCCGGGCTGGCCTGGCTCGTACGCGAAGGGAATGACCAGCCCCACCACGGCCAGCGTCGCCGCCGCGGACGCCGCTGCCAGGGCGGGGGCATGCCCTCCCGCCTGGTCCCGGCCGCGCCCGAGGAGCCACAGGCCCAGCGCCAGCGTCCCCGCCAGCGAGTTGCGCAGCGTACGGCGGGCCCTGGCCAGCAGCGACTCGACCGCCTCATAGCTCAGGTCCATCTCACGGGCGATCTGTCCGACGTCCCGGTCCTCCGACTTCAGCCGGAGTGCCTCCGCCTGCCGGGCGGGCAGCTCCCGGCTCCGGAACGCCAGCCACCTGGCCTCCGCCCGGTCGCACACCGCCTCCTCGACGGGGACCGGGCCGGGGGCGGTGAGCTTCGGGGTGCCGCACACCTGGGCCTCGCGGTTGACCTGCCGGTACCGGTCGACGCACAGGCGCATGGTCACCGTCGTCAGCCATGCGCCCATCCGCGCGTCGTCGAGGTGCGCGTTCTGGGCGCCGCGCAGCATCGCCTCCTGCACGGCGTCCTCGGCGTCCTCGGCGCTCATGGACCTGCGGCGCGCCACCTTGAGCAATTGCTCGCGGTGGCTCCACATGCGCTGCCACCGCAGGTGGGCCGCTTCGTCACCCGGTCCGGCCAGGTGCGCAGGGTGCCTGTCCGTCGCCATGATGCCTCCTCGCGCTCACGCCTCGCGGGGACGTTACCGCCCGGTATCCGGAGTTGTGGAGGGGTGGCGCGGGAGTGAGTCCTAACCGTTGCCGGTGAGCGTCCCGCCGACGGGCAGCACGTCGTCACCCGGCAGCTCCGCGCCGGTGTCCGGAGCGGGGCCCTCTGTGCCGACCAGGGGCGGCCGGGGCTTCACGCCGCCGACCGGCCCGTCCGGCGACGGCGACGGCTTCGTCGACGGCTTGGGCGCGGGTGCGGGTGACGTCCTCGGGGGCGACGACGGCCTCGGCGTCGAAGAGGCTGGCCGGGAGGGTGTCGCGCCGGTACGCGGCGTCCGGTCGGCGGGTTCGGTCCGTGCTGGGCCGGGGGAGGCCGGCTTCGTACCGGAGTCCTTGGCGTCCGTACCGGATCCCGTGCCGCTCGCATCCGGCACGACCCGGTGGCCGTCCCGGAAATAGGCGTACCAGGACAGGACGACACCCAGGTACTCCCGCGACGGGTTGTAGGCGAGGACCGCCCGGTCCAGGTCGCCCGGCCGGGAGAGCACGCGGCCGCCCGCGCACAGATAGCGGCCCGCCGAGAGCGCCGCGTCGTAGATGTTGTGGGGATCGGACCTCCCGTCTCCGTTGCCGTCGGCGCCCCATCCGGCCCACGTCGACGGTATGAACTGCATCGGGCCGACAGCGTGGTCGAAGGAGGTGTCTCCGTCGTACGCGCCGTTGTCGGAGTCCGCGATCAGGGCGAAGCCCCGGCCGTTCAGCTGCGGGCCGATGATGGGCCGGTACGTCGTCCCGTCCGCGTCCACCCTGCCGCCCCGCGCCTGCCCGGACTCCACCTGGCCGATCGCGGCGAGCAACTCCCAGCGCAGACCGCAGCGCGGGGTGCTCCTCGCGAGCGCCGTCTCGGCCTTCCGGTACGCGCCGAACACCGTGGCGGGCACCCCCGCGCCGTGGGCCGCGACGGCGGCGCCGGGCGGGGACGGCTGCGCGGCCGGACCCGACATGTAGCGCACGCCCAAGGGGGGCAGCTCACGGAAGTAGTGCGTATCGCCCGAACCGCTCTGACCCGGTGACGTGGTGGCGGCCTCCTCGGGGGTTGATTCCCCCGCCACCAGGCCCGGTGCCTGTGAACCGGTCAGCGCCGCCATGGCAGCCGCCGCGACCGCCGTGCCCGTAACGCCCCTGCGCATCCGTCCCGAGAACCGTCCAGCAAGCCATCGCGCCATGCGTCAGACCCCTCCCCATCCCGTCGCCGCGCCCAGGTGCGCGGACCCTGTCACCTGTCTCTACGGCGGGAGGGGGCTGGTCCGTCGGACGAACACAGCCAGCGGAGGCGGCAGCCGTGCCACGCGCCTACCGTGGTCCGAGAGAGCGCTCATCGACCCGAGACGGCGCTCCGGAGGAGGCCACGATGGACGAGCACTTCGTGTGGGTGACGACGCGCCGCGTCAAGCCGGGCACCTTGGAGGACTTCGAGAGGGCATGGCGTCCGACCGCGCATCCGGACGGCATGCGCCAGGCCTTCGCGTACTGGTCGGAGGACGGGCAAGAGGTAACCGGGGTCTCGTTCTGGGACTCCAGGCAGGCGTGCGATTCCTGGCGGGAGTCCGACGCGGAGAAGGACCGGCGTGAGGCGATGGCTCCGTACGTCGTCGAGGAGCGGGAAGGTTACTTCCGCGGCCGCGAGCTCGTGATTCCGTCGGGCGGTTCCTCCTGAGCATCCGCGATCCGCCTCTCATGCGCGCAGTCGCAGACGCTGGCCGGGGTAGATCCGGTCGGGACCCTCGTCGAGCTTGTCGCTGTTCAGTTCGTACAGAGCCTTGGTGCCGCCCGGGACGTCGGCGCGTTCCGCGATGACGGAGAGGCAGTCGCCCGGTTGTACGACGTAGGTCTGTGAGCCGATGGCTTCGTGGGAACTCCGCGACGGCGCGGGGACAGCTGCCGGGGGCTGGGCGTCCCGGCGCTGCTGGACGTCGGGCCGAGCCTGAGGCTGCGCCTGGGGCTGGGTCTGCGGCTGCGCCTGGGGCTGGGTCTGGGATTGCCGCTGCGGCTGGCCGGCGGTTGCTCCGGAACCGCTGTGTCCGGAGGCCGTCCCGGTACTACTGGAGCCGGCCGTACTGAGGCGCCCGCAGTTGGGCCAGGCGGAGAGGCCGCGGTCCTGGGCGACGCGTGTGGCGATGGCGATCTGCTCGGACCGGGTGGCGAGGTCGGCGCGCGGCGCGTAGCGGTGGCCGCCGTAGGCCCGCCAGGTGGAGGGGGCGAACTGGAGCCCGCCGTAGTAGCCGTTGCCCGTGTTGATGTTCCAGCGGCCGTTGCTCTCGCAGGCGGCGATCCTCTCCCAGTCGGTCTGCGCCGGCACCGACCGCGGCGCGGTGCTCGCGGTGCTCTGGCCCGCGAGGCCCAGGGCGCTCAGGAGGACCAGCAGCAGAGACAGGATCGTTTGGACGGACCGCTTGGCAAAGGGTGAAGGCGACATCCGGGTTTCTCCTCCGCTGACTCCGGCAGCGCCGTGACGCAGTGTCGCCACGGCCGGTAGGCATGGACCAGATAACCCGGCAGTACGTTTTTCGGTGCGTACGCGGGCCGCGACCTGCCGCGCTTTCACTCGCTTGGAGGCCCGTCCCGGCTTCGCACCGTGCCGGTTGGGGGCCGCCGGGGCAGGGATCGGAACATGCCCATGCTCGTCGGAACCTCGGGGTGGCAGTACAAGGACTGGCGCGGCGTCCTGTACCCGCCAGAACAGCCGCAGCGGCTCTGGCTGGAGGAGTACGTCCGCCACTTCGCCACGGTCGAGAACAACAACGCCTTCTACCGGCTCCCCACCAGGGAGATCTTCGCCTCCTGGCGCGACCGGACACCGGAGGGCTTCGTCATGGCGGTCAAGGCCAGCCGCTACCTGACCCACCTGAAGCGGCTGCGCGACCCGCAGGAGCCGGTGGGCCGGCTGATGGACCGTACCGTCGGCCTCGGTGACCGGATGGGGCCCGTACTGCTGCAACTGCCGCCCAACTTCCGCGCGGACACAGGCGCGTTGGACGCCTGCCTGCGCTGCTTTCCCGGCACCGTCCGGGTGGCCGTCGAGCTGCGGCACACCTCGTGGTGGGAGGCGGAGCGCGAGCTGCGGGCGGTGCTGGAGCGGCACGGCAGCGCCCTGTGCTGGGCGGACCGGGGGTCCCGTCCGGTGACGCCGCTGTGGCGTACCGCGTCGTGGGGGTACGTACGGTTTCACGGCGGCAGCGCCGAACCGCCGCCCCGCTACGGCCGCCAGGCGCTGAGGGCGTGGGCCGGGCGCGTCGCCGCCGCCTGGTCCGACGAGGACGACGTGTTCGTGTACTTCAACAACGACACGGGCGGTGCGGCCGTGGCGGACGCCGCGAGGTTCGCGCGGGAGGCGGCCGCGCTGGGCCGGACGGTGAGCCGTACGCCCTCGCTCTGAGCCGCCCCTGGGAGCGGTGGCGCTCGGGGTGTGCGGATCACATGGGCCGGGGGTGGGGTTTTCACAGGCATCGCGTGACACATGGTGGTGGTTGATGCCGGAGCCTCTGGAATCGTCGAGTCTGAACCGGCTTACGTCTTCGGCGGCACGCTCCGCGAGAACCTCACCTACCTCGCTGGACCAGGCCACCTGCCACCTCGACCCGGCCGCCGAAGCGGTCGCGGAGCAGGCCTTCGCCCGGCGTCCGGGCACACTGATCGTGATCGCCCCCCGGATCAGTTCGGCCCTGCGGGCGGACCTCCTGCTCGTACTGGACGGTACGCGGGACCGGCTCGGCACCCATGAGGAGCTGATGGCCGCGTCCGCCCTCTACCGCGATCTGGTGGGCCACTGGGACACGGCCGCCCCGCCACCGTGGCCACAGTCACCGGCAGCGACCGCGTACAGCCCGGTCGCGCGCACCGGATGACCAGGTGGACGACCGGTCCGCCTCAGCGCCCGGCCTAAGCCCGACTCACGAACGATCCGGATCGTGTCGACCCAGCGCAAGCCGGTCGGCGATCTCCCTGGTCGGCGTGCCTTCGGCAGTCATCCGCAGCACCTCCGGCTCCCGCGGCGTCAACGGGCTCTCCGCCGCGTTGATGGCCCGCACGGCGAGATCCGGGTCGATGTACCGCTGGCCCCTGGCCACCTTCCGGATGCCCTCGACCAGCCGGTCCGCGGGCGCGTCCTTCCCGATGAGGCCGGTGTCCTCGACGAGCAGAACCCGGATCAATCAGTACTCGCTTCCGGGCGGGACAATGGTGGGGACGGACGTGCCTTCCATCGTGGAGAGGCGGGACTTCCGGTGCCGTACGCAGCTGTGACTGCTCTGAGCCATTCCGGACTGATTCGCGATCACAACGAGGACAGTCTGGTCGTCGGACCGTGGACGCTGTGCGGCACGGTGACCGAGAATCCCCAGACCCTCGTCTTCCCCCTCGGCACACCGCTCGTCGTCGCTGTCGCCGACGGGCTCGGCGGGCAGCCGGCCGGCGAGGTGGCCAGTTCACTCGTCGTACGCCAACTCGCCGCGCTGGGGCCTTCGTTGGACGGCGAAGGGACTGTCCGTGACGCGCTGGACATCTGCAATCAGTCGGTGTACGCGGCCGCTGACGGTGATCCGGAACTGGTCACGATGGGGACCACGGTCGCGGGCGCCGTCGTCCTGGCGGAGTCGCTGCTGGTGTTCAACGTCGGTGACAGCAAGGTGTTCGACGCGGCCCCGGGCGGGTTGCGGCAGGTGAGCGTGGACGACAGCCCGCTGCCACCGCCGGGGCGCCGCACGACGTCGGCCGTCACGCAGACGCTCGGCGGCAGCCCCGTGTTCAGCACCGTCGCGCCCCATGTCACGGCCCGCGCGCTGTCAGCGGGCGACCGTTACCTGGTGTGCACGGACGGGCTGACCGACCCGTGCCCGGACGAGGCGATCGACAGCGTGCTGCGGGAGCACGACGGCGGCCGGGCCGCCTTCGAGCTGTGGAAGGGCGCCATCGAGGCCGGAGGCCCCGACAACATCACGCTCGCGATGGTGCGCATCGGCGAATAGCGCACCCCCCATTCCCCATCAATCCGCCTCAGTCCGCGCAGTACGTGTCGCGCGCCGGCCGGTGCCCCGTCGTGAGGAACCTGGTGACCTCCCGGTCGCCGCAGGCGTTGCCGTCGCCCAGGTAGAGACCATGGCCGCCGTGCCCGACCGTCACGAGGCGGGCGCGGTCACCGAGGGCCTCACGCATCCTCAGGGCGCCGGCGTACGGCGTGGCGGGGTCGCGGAGGCTCTGGACCATCAGGATGTTGGACGGGCCCCGGCCGGTGATCCGGGTGGGCTTCTCCACCGGCTCCCTTTTCCAGAAGGCGCAGGGCGTGACGTTCACCGGCATCCCCGCCGTGAGCGGATACCGGGCGCGGTCGGCGGCCACCGCCCGCTCCAACGAAGACGCCGTGGGAGCGGGCCACCGCACGTCGTTGCAGATGACGCCCATCGTCACCGCCGCGTCCTGGTCCGACAGCGCCTTGGCGATGTCGGGCGTCAGAACAACCTCGGCGCCCTGATCCCGGGCCTGCTTGATGAGCCGGGCCACCTGCGGGAAGGCCTTGTCGCTGTACAGAGCGTTCTGGAGGGCCTGGCGCAGGCGGTTGCCCGTCAGCGGGGTGCCGGGCGTCTGCGATGCCCTCGGCTCCCGGTCGAGCTGCGCCGCCAGTGCGAGCACCAACGGGCGTACGTCCTCGGGGCGCCGCGCCGGCCGCAGCCCCTCGTCGTCCCGCGCCGGGTCCGCCGCCCAGGCCGCGAAGTCGGGGAAACGGTCTTCCGCGCCCGCCGACATGTTCGCCAGCCAGCCCCGCGCGACGCGGGACGGGTCGGGGTCCCCGCTGCTGTCCAGCACCCAGCGGTCGGTGTGCTGGGGGTACTTCTGCGCGTACACCGCCCCCACGTACGTTCCGTACGAGCTCCCCCAGGCCGAGAGCCTGTCCTCACCCAGCGCCCGCCGGAAGCGGTCGATGTCACGTACCTCGTTCGCCGTGGTGAAGCTGCGCAGTACAGCGCCACCGTTGCGGTCGCAGGCGTCGGCGACCCGCCGGGCCCGGGCCAGGCTGCTGGTGATCCCGCCGTCCTCGCCCGGCCAGGGGCGCAGGGTCACCATGTGGCGGTCGCCCTCGTCGAGCCCGCAGCTCGCCGTGGTGCTCCCGCCCACGCCACGCGGGTCGAAGCTGACGATGTCGTACGCGCCTCCCATCTCCTTCCGCAGTGCCGCCCCCTTCAGCGTCAGCCGCTGCACACCGGAGCCGCCGGGCCCCCCGGCGATCACCAGCAGCGTCCCGCGCCGCGCCTGGGGCCGGTCGCTGCGAAGGCGGGACACGGCGAGAGTGAGCTGCCGACCGTCCGGGTCGCGGTAGTCGAGCGGTACGGGCAGCCGGGCGCACTCCTGGTCGGCAGGGCCGTTGGCCTGGGCGCAGGGCTTCCACGCAAGGGCGCGTACTCCGCCGGGAGCGCCGCCGCCGGCAGCGCCCGCGGCGGCAGGGGCAGCGGTCAGGGTGGAAGCGACGACTGCGGCGGAGAGTGCGAAAAGAAGGGTCCTGGTGGCTCTGCGAGAGTAAGTCGTCATGGCCCAAGGCTTGTTGAGCAAGGCCCCCTTGCCCATGCGGCAGGCTGGACACCGGTGGTGGGGGTAGCCCCCGTCGAAGGCCCCGATCCAGGAGAGAAGTACGTGAACACCCGCGCCCGAACGACGGCGACGACGGCGACAGCGCCGGCTATAGCCCGCACCGTCACCGACGCCCTCCAGCCCCGCAACGTCCTGCTCGCGGGCATGCTCGGCATAGGGCTCGCCGCCGCCGGTGACTGGACCGGGCTGCTGTGGGGCCTGCTCGGCGCCCTGTGCGCCGGTCTCGTCCCCGCCGGGTACATCGAGTGGGAGCGTAAGCGCGGAACGTGGGGCGACCGGCACGTCGTCGACCGCACCAAGCGGGCACCGATCTTCTTCGTCATCCTCGGTTCCGTCGGCGCCGGTTCGGTCGTCATGGTCCTCGGCCAGGCCCCCACCGGCATCCTCTTCGCGATGCTCGGCCTCTGGGTGATGACCGTCGTGCTCCTGACCGTGAACACCGTCTGGAAGATCTCGGTGGACTCGGCGGTCGCGTCGGCCGTCGTGGCCCTGCTCGCCGTCGTGCACTCCCCCTGGTGGCTGCTCGCCCACGTCATGACCGCCGCGGTCTGCTGGTCCCGAGTCGCCCTGCGGTACCACACCGTCGCGCAGACGGTGGCCGGGGCGGCCCTCGGCGCGGCCACCGCGGCCACGTTCCTGTTCACGTAACTTCCGCCCTCACCGGAAGGGGCGACAACTGGGTGAAGTAGGTTCAGCAGCCTTGAGATTGTCAGAGTGAATCGGGGTTGGTGCGCAAGTGCTGGTGGCGGACAGATACCGGCTGGACACACCCATCGGGCGGGGCGGAATGGGTGAGGTCTGGCGGGCCACGGACGAGGTGCTGGGCCGGCCAGTCGCCGTCAAGCTGCTGCTGGGCAACGGGGCCGACGCGTCGGCCGCGGCCCGATTCCGCCTGGAGGCCCAGACCGCCGCCCGGTTGAGCCATCCGCACCTGGTGGCGGTGTTCGACTTCGGGGCGTGGGAGGACCGCTTCTACCTCGTCATGGAGCTCGTCGAGGGCACGAGTCTGGCTCAGACACTGCTCTCCGAGGGGGCGTTGAGGGCCGAGCGGGTCGCGAGCATCGCCGCCCAGGCGGCCGCGGGTCTGGCCGCGGCGCACCGTCAGGGAGTCGTGCACCGCGACATCAAGCCCGGCAACCTGATGACGAGCCACGACGGTACGGTCAAGATCGCGGACTTCGGCATAGCCCAGTTCGTGGACGACCCCGCCACGGCGCTCACCACCGCGGGCCAGATCGTGGGCACCAGCCTCTACCTGGCTCCGGAGCGCGCCCTGGGGAGACCCGCCGGCCCGGCCTCCGACATGTACTCCCTCGGCTGCGTCCTCTACCAGCTGCTGGCGGGCCGCCCGCCGTTCCAGGCCGACACCGCGACCGGCACGCTGTACCAGCACGTCGACGCAGTGCCCGTACCCCCGCGCAACCTCGGCGTCGACGTACCCGGCCCCTTCGAGACGTACCTGCTGGGGCTGCTCGCCAAGCAGCCCGAGGACCGGCCGACGGCCGAGCAGGTCGCCGACTGGTTCCGCCAGGACTCCTGGCGCGGCCACCCCGAGCCCCTCCCCCCGCCGCTCCCGGCGACCGATCCGGCGGCCCGGGCCACGGCGACGTACTCGCTGCCCTCCACGGGCACCACGCGCCCGGCGTCCCGGCGCCGCGCGGCGCCGCCCATGCAGCGGCCGAGCACCCGGAAGTTCGTACGCCGCCGCCCCCGCGTCGCGAGCGCGATCGCCGGTGCCATCGCCTTCCTGGTGGCGGTACTCATCGGCATGGCCTGGCTGGCCCCGGAACCCAGCTCGGCCGAGACCCCGGAGCCCGGCCCGGAGACCACCGCGGAGTCCGCCCAGTAAGCCGGCCCGCCGTCATTCACCCTCGGCGGCGACCGGCTGAGCGGCCGTCATGGAGCCCGGCCCGCCCGCCGCGAGCAGCTCCAGCGCCTCCTCCCACCGGAACGGCCCGGCGCCCCCACCGACCAGGACGCCCATCCCCCGCAGCCGTTCGATGCTCTGCCGGTACGCGGGATGGGCCGCCAGGGCCGGGTTCACGCAGGGCAGGACGACAGTGCGTACGCCGGAGCCGTACGCCTCGCACAGGGTGGCCACAGCGAGAGTGTCGGCGATACCCGCGGCCCACTTGTTGATGGTGTTGAACGTCGCCGGCGCGACCGCTATCGCGTCCGCCGGAGGGAAGGGCCGCGGATCGCCGGGCGAGCGCCAGGCGGAGCGGACCGGCCGGCCGGTCCGCTTCTGCACCGCCCGCGCGTCGATGAAGCCGAGACCCTGCGGCGTGGCGATCACCCCGACGTCCCAGCCCTGCTCCTGAGCGGCGGTGATGAGCTCCCCGACGCCGTCGGCGACCCCTGCCGCGCAGACGACGACGTACAGAAAAGGCTTGGACTGATCGGACACGCGAAGCTCCCGGTCGACGGCTGACCCCGTACGGCAAGTGGAACAGGGCGGCCCCGCCGCATGTCCGGCGGGGCCCCGGCCGTGCCCGGCCGTACCCGGACCTCAGTCGGCCCGCGTGTGCGCGGCGACGCGCTGGGCGGGGAGCCAGGGGCGGCGGGCGAGGTGCTGGGGCGCCCGGATCTCTCGGGCGCCCTCGTCGTTCGGGCGCGTCCTGATCAGCTCGGCGAACAGCGCGCGCCCGGCGAGCAGGGCCTGGCGCATCGTCTCGGTGTCCGCCTCGCCCGCCGCCGCGCGTTCGGCGGCCGCGTGGAGCAGGCGACGGGCGCCCGCCTCACGGGGGCAGTGCGCGGCCAGCGCCTCGTACTGCCGCTGGAGGGACTCCACGGTGAAGCCCCGGTCGCACGCCAGATCGCCCAGCAACTGGTCGGCCCTCACGACGGCCGGTCCCGGCGCGTCGACGAACTGTTCCTGAATCCCCGCCCATTGCGCCGCGTACTGCTCACGCGCCTCCAGCGTCAGACTTCTGACGCGCGGCCCGCCGTACCGGGCGGCCGTCTCGTCGGATTCCGGCCCGGACCCGCGCCGCGGATCGCCGGGGCCGGCCTGCGCCACCGGCCGGGCCAGCAGGAGGGCCGTGATGATCGCGGCCACCACACCCAGAAGGGCCACAACGCCCGTAGACATGAGTTCCCGCCTTTCGTGGGGCTTCCTCTCCCGAGGATTCCGCTGTTTCACTACGGAGTGTTACCAGATCTTCGCCGCACAAACGCGGAGAGTGATGTTGGAATGAGTTCTTGAGTCCGGGGCAGGAGCGCTTCTTGAAGGGTCCGACAACTGGGAGGGCTAGGACGATGACGAGGACGACGATGGTGACCGGGCAGGATGTTGCCGCCGACGCGGAGACGGTCGGGGGGCTGCCCTGGATCGAGGACGCCGGCAAGGTCGCACCCAAGGACGCCCGAGCACTGTCGCAGCTGTTCTTCGACCGGCTGCAGGTTCTCGAAGAGGGCACACACGAGTACCAGTACGCCCGCAACACCCTCATCGAGATGAACCTGTCCCTCGTACGGTTCGCCGCCGGCCGCTTCCGCAACCGCGGCGGCGGCGATACGGAGGACATCGTCCAGGTCGGCACCATCGGCCTGATCAAGGCCATCGACCGGTTCGACCTCAGCCGCGAGGTCGGTTTCGCCACCTTCGCCGTGCCGTACATCGTCGGCGAGATCAAGCGGTTCTTCCGCGACACGAGCTGGGCCGTCCACGTCCCCCGGCGCCTCCAGGAGCTGCGCGTCGACCTGGCGAGGGCCAAGGAGGAACTCTCCCTGCGTCTGGACCGCGATCCGACCGTGCCGGAGCTCGCGGAGCACCTTGACCTCTCCGAGGAGGAGATCATCGAGGGCCTCGTCGCCGCCAACGGCTACACCGCGGGCTCCCTCGACGCACCCAACGACAGCGCTGACGGCCCCGACGCGAACGGGCGGACGTTCGCGGACCAGCTCGGCGAACCGGACCCGGCCATGGAGACGGTCGAGGACCTCCACACCCTGGCGCCGCTCCTGGAACAGCTCGACGCGCGCGACCGCCGCATCGTCGAAATGCGCTTCGGCCAGGAGATGACCCAGGCGCAGATCGGAGCGGAGCTCGGCGTCTCCCAGATGCAGGTCTCCCGGCTCCTGACGCGCGTACTGAAGCGGCTGCGCAGCGGGATGCTGGTCGACGAGCACTGACGGCCCCGCCCGTTCACCGACCCGTACTGACAGCGCCGCCCCCGGGGTGGCACAGTGGAGCGATGCCCCGCAGACCCCCGTCGTCCCCGCCAGACCCGGCGCACACCGCGTCCGAGGTGACGGATCTGCTTGCGGTCCTGTGGGGCAGGGCTCAGCTGAGGGCCCCGTCCGGGCCCATCTCGCCGTCGCAGCTTCGCGCGCTGCTGGCGATCGAGCGCCTTGAGGGCGGCAACCTGCGGTCCCTGGGCGCGACGCTCGGGTCCAGCCCGCCCGCGACGAGCCGGCTGTGCGACCGCCTGGAGGCGGCCGGACTGGTGGAGCGCCGTCTGAGCCCTGCCAGCCGCCGCGAAGTGGAGCTCTACCTGAGCAGGGCAGGACGCGCCCTGCTCGACGAGGTGCGCGAGTGCCAGGTGAGCGAGCTCGCCCCCGTACTCGACAGGATGCCTCCCGAAGCCCTCGCACAGCTGGCCAAGGGCCTTGCCGCGTTCCGGGACGCCGCCGCCGACGTGGTCGACGGCGGCGGCACGGCCGAGGGCGACTCCCGCATGCGCGTAGTACGCCCCGCCTAGGGCCTGTCCACCGCCGCGCCCCAGCTGTCGCGGATCGTGAAGGCGCTCTCCAGACACAGAACCCGCAGCAGCCGCGTCACGAGCGCGGAGGGCGCGACCATCCGCAGGCGGTCCCCGAGTTCGGGCCGCACCCGCAGAAGTGCGTTGACCAACGCCGTATCGGCGAACCGCACCGCCGACAGGTCGAGCACCACCGGCCCCTCCCCGTGGCGTGCCTCGGCGTCGAGGGCCAGCCGCAGGGGGCCGACCGACTCCAGGTCCACCTCGCCCTGCGGGGCGAGCACGACAGCGTGTCCCAGCCGGTGGGTGACGAGGAGCATGTGGTGTTCGGTGCTACGAGTGTGCACGACTGGCCCCTCAGGTGTGGCAGCGAAAGCCGGGCGACCCGACGCGGCTGCCCCGACGGTGCGGCACAATCACCCTAGGACGGACAGTTGCCACTTGGCAACACTCGCTACTTGTCAACAGTCAGAACACCAGAACCCTTTCACACCGTTACGCTGCACCGTCCCGAACAGCCCAACTCCCCTCCATCCCATCACAAAGAGGACCACCGACTCGTGACGCATTTCCTGGCCGTGGAGCGTGCCGTGCGCACCGCCGCACCGCACGCCCTCCTCGATACGGCACGTGCCGCACTGGTCGAGCACTATGAAGCGACCGACGTCGACCTCGTGATGGCCGACTACAGCCTCACGGTCCTCCGTCCCGTCACCGCCCTGCCCCACACCGCACCGGCCCTCCCGGTCCATTCCAGCCCCGAAGGCCGCGCCTTCGGCAGCCAGGAGCCGTACGGGCAGTACGTGGCCCACAACGGCACCATCGACCTGCACCTGCCGGTGACCGTCCGCGGAGACAGACTCGGCATCCTGACCGTGCGCCTGCCCAAACACAGATGCACGCCCGAGGCCATCGACGAACTCACCGAAGTCGCCGAACTCCTCGGGCACGAAATCATCGTCGCCGAGCGCGACACCGACCTGTACCTCCAGGCCCGCCGGGTCAGCCGCCTCACGCTGGCCGCCGAAATGCAGTGGCAACTGCTGCCCGGCCGCGCCTGCTCCCGCCAGGAGTACGCCATCGGGGCCCAGCTGGAGCCCGCGTACGCCATCCACGGCGACAACTTCGACTGGGCCACCACCGCCGAGACCCTCACCCTCACCGTCACCAACGGAATGGGCGAGGGCATCGAGGCCTCCCTCCTCACCAACCTCGCCGTCAACGCGCTGCGCAACGCCCGCCGCGCCGGCACCGGCATCGCCGACCAGGCCGCCCTCGCCGACCAGGCCATCTACGGACAGCACCACGGCGAGGCGTACGTCTCCACCCTTCTGTTCTCCTTCGAACTGGCCACCGGGCACGCCCAGGTCGTCGACGCCGGTTCCCCCCAGCTGTGGCGCCAGCGCGACAAGACCGTCGAGCGCGTGCCCTTCGAGGCACAGCTCCCGCTCGGCATGTTCGAGGAGACGGCGTACGTCGCCCAGGAGTTCCGCGTACTCCCCGGCGACCGGCTGGTCTTCGTCAGCGACGGTGTGTACGCCGCAGCCACCCGGGCAGGCGAGACGTACGGCGAACGGGCACTCGCGCGAGCCATCCAGGCCGCGAGCCTCCTGCCCGCCGCCGCGGTACCCCGTGCGGTCCTCCAGGAGCTGGCCTCGTACCGTGACACCGACGCGGACGCCGCCGACGACGCCCTCGTCGTCTGTCTGGACTGGTTCGGCCGGGCGACGCGCGAAGTTAGCGCGCGGTAAAGCGGGGCAGAAGCCCCAGGATCACCAGAGCACGGTTTTCCATCCAACGGGGGTGAACGACATGAACCGCACGCAGACCACCTGCGACCGAAGCACCGGCGTCGCCGAGAAGACCACTCGGCCGCACACAGCGGCCGAGGCGCGCGACACCGCTCGCGAGTTCCTGTCCGACCTGGCCCCCGCCCCCACCCAGGAGACCACCGAGAACGTCGTGCTGGTGGTCTCCGAGCTGGTCACCAACGCACTGCGGCACGCGGGCGGCATCACAAAGCTGGGCCTGACCGCGAACCCGCACACCGTCGAGATCACCGTGCAGGACCCCAGCCCGTCCCGCCCCCGCCCCCGTCACCCGGACATCACCGGCTACGAAGGCGGTTACGGCCTGACCCTGGTCAACTTCCTGGCCCGCTTCGTCACGGTCACCGCGTCCCCCGAAGGGGGCAAGAAGATCTGCGCGGCCGTCAGCCTCTGACACGATTGGTCCCGTAATCGCCAAGAGACAGGGGCAGCCGTGCGCGGACCGACGGACCGAAAAGTCAGACGCCGCGCGACGACCGTCCTTCTGTTGCTCTCGCTGGCGGCCACCACACCTGCCGCCACGACCGCCGAGCCGCCCCCTCCGGCCGAGAAGCACACGCCGTCGCTGCCGGACCCCTGGGAAGAGACGTGGCAGCCACCCGTCACCGGGCAGACGTACCGACCGCGCGCCCAGGCCGCCCTGGTCCGCCTCCTCAACCGCGAGCGGATCCGTAACGGCTGCCGGCCGCTACGAACCCACCCCGCCGTGACCAGAGCCGCCCAGCGGCACAGCGACTACATGGCACGCGTCGGCGAGCTGTCCCACACCGGCGCCCACGCGTCCCGTCCGGGCGACCGGCTCACGGACGAGGGGTACAGGTGGCACCGGGTGGCCGAGAACCTCGCCCGTTCGAAGCCCAAAGCGGCCACGGCCCTCCGGCTGTGGAAGAACAGCCCGAAACACCGCGCCGCGATGCTCACCTGCGCCTACCACCACGCGGGCGTCGGCATGAGCACCCGCGACGGCCAGGGCTGGTGGACGCTACTCCTCACCAAACGGCGATAACCACCGGAAACCACACATCTCCTGACACCGCCACAGTACCCAGGGGTCGATCGTCACCACCTGATGCGAGCGGCGACCGGCAGGTGGTCGCTCCCCGTGGCGGGCAGTGACCACACCTTGGTGACGGTCGCCTTCCGGGCCATGACCTGGTCGATCCGCGCCACGGGGAAGGAGGCGGGCCAGCTGAAGGCGAAGCCCTCGGCCGTGCTCAGCTGCTCGCCGACCGGGTCCAGCCCGCGGTCGTCCACCGTGCTGTTGAGGTCGCCGAGCAGGATCACGCGCTCCCGTGGCTCCTCGGCAATGGCCGCCCCCAGCAGACCCGCGCTCTCGTCCCGCCACCCGGAGCGGAATCCGGTGGGCCCCATCCGTACGGACGGCAGATGAGCGACGTACACCGCGACGGGCTCCCGTCCCGGCATCCGCAGATCGGCCCGCAGCCCCCTGTTCCAGCCCGCGCCCACCCCCTCCGGCTTGATGTCCACCGGCCGCACGTCCGTCAGCGGGTACTTCGACCAGAGCCCGACCGTGCCCACCACCGCGTGGTGGGGATACTCCGCGCCGAACGTCGAGGCGTACACCGGCAAAGCGCCGGCGGTCAGCTCCTCCACGGCAACGACCCCCGCATGCGTCTCCATCAGGGCGCGAGCCGTACCTGCCGGATCAGCGTTCTCGTCACTCACATTGTGCTGAACCGCGATGAGGTCGTACGCCGGCTCATCCGCACCGATCACCATCCCACCGAAGGCGCCGACCCAGGCACCAACGGGCAGCAGAAGGGCCGCCAGGCCGACGAGCGAGCGGCGCAGCAGCGACCAGAACGAGCAGCACGGGAACGGCGACGCCGAGCCAGGGCAGGAACGTCTCCAGAAGGCTGCCGGGCCGCCCGGCCACATCAGGCACAACGGAAGGGAAAACCAGGAGACCGGCAACCACCACGGCGAACGAGGCCGGCACAAACCCCCGCCCCCACTCCCACCGGCGTACGAGGTCGCTACTCATCACCCGACCGTAACGCTGCCACCGGTCAGCATCCCCGAGAGGAACGCGAAAGGCCGCCGACGGCCCGTGGACCGCCCCCGCCTCACCTGCCACGCCGCCAGGACAGAACACGCCGGAGCGCTCCCCCAGGACCGCCGCCAGCCCCGTGGACCCCACCCGCCCCCGCCTCACCTGCCACGCCGCCGGTGAGGGGACGCGCCGGGGCGCTCCCCGCAGGGCGTTGAACGCAAGCCCCGCGAACGAACCAACACCTACCCGAACGTTCGACGCCCGAGGAGACGCCCCGGCACGGCACCGACCCCGAAGCCCAGGGCCCCCCACCCCCGCCGCACCCCCCTCCCCC